>NZ_JACFYJ010000150.1:0-14036 GCF_037126505.1 Paraburkholderia bengalensis | reverse complement strand
CTGCTTGCGGTCATCGCCTTCAACGAATCGCTTCATGAGTCACCCGGTCTCAGCGCGTTGATTTAGTTTAGGCGATCAATGCGTTTTCACACAGGCTGGATCGGGACGCGCCATAATGCCGACCGACAGCATGTTGACAAGTACGAGAACGAGCAACACACCGATAAAACCGAAGACCGTCGCCTTGCCGACATCGGAGCGCTTTTCCGCACGAGCCGAAAAGATGCTGGCGCCTTCGATACCGATGAAGACCCACACCGTCACGAGCATCGAGCTGCGCACCTGGTTCGCGACGCTGCCGAGCTTCGGACTGTTGAGACCGAAGAAGTCGTTCGTGAAGACGTGCGAACTGAACGAAAATTCGCAGATCAGGATAAACAGAACGATCGGCACGACCTTGGCGATCGTCGTGACCATGTTGACAAAGGCCGCTTCCTTGATGCCCTGCAGCACGAGGAAATTGACGCTCCACAGAAGTACTGAGGCACAGGCGATCGCAACGGGCGTGTTCCCTTCGCCGAAAACTGGAAAGAAGTAGCCGAACGTGCCGAAGAGCAAAACGAAGTACCCGACGTTTCCGAGCCAGGCACTGATCCAGTAGCCCCAGGCCGACGAAAAACCCATATAGTCGCCAAACCCCTGTTTCGCGTAGATATAGACGCCGCCATCGAGTTCCGGCTTGCGATTCGCGAGGGTCTGGAAGACGAACGCGAGGGCTAGCATGCCGACGGCCGTGATGATCCACCCGATCAGCACCGCACCGGCCCCGACGCTAACGGCCATGTTCTGCGGTAGTGAGAATATGCCGCCCCCGATCATCGAACCCACCACCAGCGCGGTCAGCGCGCCGAGATGAAGCTTCGGGGCGACCGCGGGAATAGTGGACGGGCTTTCATTCGCATCGGATGCGGGCCTGCATATCGAGTCAGACATGTAGCGTCTCCTTTGCCCTTTTGGAATTCGACAGCACAACCTCTGGCCAGGGTAGCTTCCAGTGAATGAGGCGCACGCGAGAAGAAGCTTGCGGTGCAACAGGAACGTGCAACCGGTTATTCGGCCATCGCTTCCAAGGGGGCGATCGAGCCAGAGGGCCCGATCCATGCCTAGCTTAGGTGTGGAAGCGCTGCGGCAGTTGATGCGTGTCAATGTTTCGTCTCATGTTCGCGATCGTCATGTGGCCCCGGCAGCTCATTGAATTTCCGGGCAGATCGAAGTCGACGGAAGGCCGAAATCCGGACTGGGGCGAGTGGCGGTTAAGGTTGATCTAGCTCAATCGCCTCCGATTCCGGGATGCTGGAATGAGTGTGCATTTTCAGGCATCGGGTCAACGAAGCAGCGAACCAATATAGCCATGAAACCGAAGAATCACAGGAGGGCCGCCAGCGGCGCTGCCAATATTGCTTTCCACATCATCCTGGCGGCATTCGTGTGGCTCGCGATGTGCGGTTCACTTGCCGGCTGCGGCTCGCTCGGCCCCACCACCATCGTCGCGGATCGGTTCGACTACAGCGCAGCGATCGCCGAATCGTGGAAACAGCAAACGCTCATGAACATTGTCAAGCTGCGCTATCTCGACTTGCCGGTATTTGTGGACGTGGCCTCGGTAGTCAGCGGCTACTCGCTGCAAACCGGTGTATCGTTAAATGGCACGCTTTCTACTGAGCGAGCCGTGCAAGGCAATCTTCTGGCGGCCGGGGCACAGGGCGTCTATACGGACCGCCCCACGATCACCTATGCGCCCGCGACCGGACAGAAATTTCTGCGAGGGCTCTTGGAGCCGATCGATCCGCGGAACATCTTCTTCATGTTGCAGAGCGGCTATGCTGCGGACTTTCTGTTAGGCATGACGGTGGAGTCGCTCAACGGCGTACGCAATCGATCGACAGCTGCAGGGATCACGCGGGAGGCAGATCCAGAGTTCCTGCGGGCAATCGCACTGCTGCGCGAAGTGCAGACCACTGGGGCGGTTGGGATGCGCGTGGAAGAAGAGAAGGGCAAAGGATCGACCGCCGTGCTTTTTTTCCGGCGCGATGACATGCCTGTCGAAGTCATCGAGAAGGTCGGGGAGATACGCCGCCTGCTTAAAATGCCGGTGGGGCCGCAAAAGTTCACGCTGAGGTACTCCCCCGCCCGCGGCGCGGATGACGAACTGACGGTAAACAGCCGCTCGATGCTGCAAATCATGCAAGCCTTTTCCAGCTATATCGATGTCCCGGAAGAGCACATGAGAGACCATAGCGCGCTGCCGGCCTTCGTGCAGTCCAGTGCGGAGTTGCAGCAGGGAGTCGTTCAAATTCGCAGCGGGAAGGAAAGGCCGATCAACGCGTACGCTGCCGTCCGTTACCGTGACTACTGGTTCTGGATTGAACAAGGCGATCTGCGAACCAAGCGTGCGCTCAACGCCGTGATTCTCTTCTTCACGATGGCAGATACCGGCACTCAGGAAGCGTTGCCGTTAATCACCATCCCGGCGCAATAGCGAGGCAAAGAATGGGGCGCGCTCCCGTCCTGAATGCGTGATCGTTTTAACATGAAAGCGATTCATTGAACGAAGGTGTTGGTGAGCAGTGTGTCGGACGCACCGGTGCGGTTGCCGAAACGCGAGCAATATGCCGGGGCTAGCGATGAACTGTCACGTGAAGTCGTCATGGAGCTGGACGCCGACCCCGTCAACCTCGACCGGTACCAGTTGTACACGACGTACCCTGCGTCGGCAACGCCGTCAGACGTGTGCTGGGTGACGAGGGTGACCTTGCACGCGATGGAAAAAATGCCCGAGATGGAGCGCGATTTCATCCTGATGCCAGCGATCATCGATGCGGCATCAAGCGTAATGTCTGACGATGCGAGACCCGCACAGGCGCCGCTTCCGTTCCCGGCCAAACCGCCCGCCATGACAATACCTTGCTCAAGCGCACAAGATGGCGGTCGCCACGATTTGCGTCGGCGCTGAATCATGCCGCAATCTGGTCGCTCCAAAAAGCGCGTGTCATGTCGAATAAGCCCGGCCGTTCACGTATCCCACGTTTGACCCAAGTCAACGGTGTGCATTGATGGAGTTGCATAGAATCCATTCATCATGGGGTAGAAACGCGGAGACACGCGATGCGAACACGATATTCCGACGTACTCAGTCCACTGGTTTTTCAAATCATGTGTCTGCCGGCGACGATCCACATTGACGCGCTTGCACAGTCAGTTGGTACTAGGTCACCGCTTCAGCTGACGACGCCCGCGGAGCGGGCCGATTTCTGCATCCAGATTCGCGAAGCCGCAACCCACCAGCAGGGGCGGGCAATCGCCACAAGGAACCTGTGCACAGGAGCAGGGGGTGCAATTGCCGTCTGGCATGGGCAGTCATCAGCCGACGGTGGACTACGACGGAGGCACGACCATGGGAAACGGAATGGGTATGAACTGTGGTCGTACGGGTGCCGCCAGTGGCACGTGGGCTGCATACGCCGTGGCCGGGCTGACCGGCAGTCAGTACGGGGGCATTGCCCATCTGACGGGTGGCGTTGGCGAAGAGAACGCGGCTACGATGCACGCGGTCGAATCACGCTATGGCGTCCGCGCCCGCTTTATCACGAGTGCGGGAGAGTTCGTGTCTGATGTGTCCGTGCGTGTGTTGCCGGCCCACGGTAGACCCATTTTCGTAGCGACTTCGGGTAGCCATACCTCTATATGCGGGTTCGTAAGCGTTCGACGCCGATTGGCGTCGCGCATTGAGCCGATAGCGTCCCGGGGAACCTGCATTGATATCCCGCAGCGCGGTGGCATTAACGTGTCCTTGACGTGGCCCACGGCACGCGTAGGTGCCGTAGGCTGAGGGCTTCTCATAGCAATCTCGTGGCGAATTTCATGGACGACGTGTGCGACGTGTGGCTGCTGGGCATTAAGTTGTGACGGTGCGGCCATTTTCCCGACTCTTCAATTCATTCCAGGTGACAGCAATGCGAAACGTTAGTCAGGTACGTGGAAATTTCCTTCAGCTGCGGCATCGCTGATGCACATGTACGCACGGCCTTCCGTGCATTTCGAGGTGTTGCGAGGGAGAATGCCGTGGCATGGAACCGAAGATATAGTGTCATCAGCTACGTGAGGTCGTCGCTGTGGATTGTGCCTATTCTTGCCGTGATGGCCGGCATCGTCCTCAAGCGTATCGCGGAGTACATTGGCACGTGGCTTGTGGCAAATCGCGCATATGACCTGCAACACGGGTTTCTTGCTGTTAACGCTGAGGAAGCACATTCGATTCTTGATCGAATCTTTACGCTCAACCTGTCGTGTCTGGTGTTCAGCTTCGGCTCCATGCTGGTTGCGATCCAGGTAGCAGGCGGACAGTACACACCGCGCATCATTGCGACCACGCTCTTGCGCGACAACGTGATCCGATGGATCGTCGGGCTGTTTGTTTTTTCGCTTTTATGGACACACAGGACCATGGCCGAGCTAGGTCAATCAGTTCTCGTGCCTCAATTGCAGGTGTTCCTGGCGACGGTGATCGGACTTGCTTCGCTCATCGCCTTCATTTTGCTCATAGATTATTCCGCGCGCTGATGCGGCCCGTCAGTCTGATCGGGCGTGTCGCGGAGCAGGGATTTGCCGTCATTCGACACATCTACCCCTATCCGTTCGGCCAGGAATCATTGCATGCATTTTCGTCGGGTGTGCGCAAGTGCGTCTCGCGTTCGCAAGAACTGTCTGCCTCAAGCACGGAGAACGAAGACGCGACAGCTCGCCAGGTGACTAAATCGCACGTTGTCTATCACCGCGGCCGATCGGGCGTCGTGCTAGCTGTGAATCTGAGAGGCTTGGCCCGCGAAGCACGACGTTTGGGGTGCGTCATCGAGTTTGCCGCGCAGGTCGGCGATTTCATCGCTACCGACGAACCGCTCTTCTACATTTCCGGTGTGAGCACGGCGTTCAGTGATGAAAGCGGTCGCCGGTTGCAAAACCTTGTCGCGCTCGGGACGGAAAGGACAATGGAGCAGGACCCCATGTTCGCATTCCGGATCGAGGTCGACATTGCACTGAAGGCTCTTTCGCCAGCGATCAATGATCCGACGACAGCTGTGCTGGCGATCGATCAGTTGCACAGGTTGCTGCGCCTCGTCGGCAAGCGCTCTCTTGTCAATCAGGCCGTCAGCGACGATATCGGAAGCCCGCGTGTGCTCTTTCGGACGCCGGACTGGAACGACTACGTCCATATCAGCTTCAGGGAAATACGGCAGTGTGGCGCAGGTAGTCTCCAGATCGAGAGACGTCTTCGCGCAATGATCGAAAACCTCATAAAGACGCTGCCCTTCGTGCGTCACGCCGCGTTGCGCCGCGAACTGGAACTTCTGGACGCCGTGATCGTGCGTGAGCACATCTTTGACGAAGACATAAGACTGGCGCGGATTGCGGACACGCAGGGACTGGGAGGCGCGTCGCACACAGTACGTAAAACCGAGGAAAGGTGAACAGGGCGACGGCGTGCAGACAAATACTAAGCCCATCCCAAACTGAAACGGTCGCTTGCGCAAATGAGCGATGCGATCAATGCACATCGTTATGTTCGTCTTCCAGAATGGACGCCCGCGGCTGTCACGGCGTCGGCTCGGGTCTGCGCCGGTTGGCTTGTCGCCCATCGATCTGAGTCTGCGATGCAAAGCGATACATGGATGTCGATCTCGCACTATGCCTGGTTGTATCACTCAAGGGAATGAGGTGCAGGGCGTATCCCAGGAGCGAGAGGACGGTCGGATTCGCTTTTACATCTAAGTCGTTCGCGAACTGCGGAAAGCAATCGAGACCGGAAGAGAATTACATGGCTAACCAATCCAAAGAAATGAACGTCGTGCAACTGACGCTTTCCAGTAACGACATCTTCGCCCGTCGCGAGCTGCCTTGGTGCGATCGGACGGCTGTGGCTGACCACCGTCGCGAACTTTGGCGGCCTAAGATAACAGGGCACATCGGGGCGGTGCCGATGTGGGGTGTGATCCTGTCAGTAGGGTTCATCTCGGTGCCGACTGGGTTCTGGTCCGACGGTCAGTCGGGCGTGGGCAAGGTTCTTGACCAGTCACATCAGCCCGATCACGTGCCTTTGTGAGCACGGTGACGTCCGAGGCAAGTACGCAGGAACATTTTCATTCTTTTTGTTCCGACATGGCTGGATCGTGAAGGCGTAAGGATGGATCGTCGCCAAATCGATGGATCATATTGGGGATCCGCGACTCACCGCCGCTGATCCTGTTTACCTCGAGAGTTCTGATGAAATTCGCACACGATGATGTTTCCAGCGCGAGCAGTATTTTCTATCCTTTATAGTGAATTGATTCGTACTGCAACACGACATGGAGGATTCGTCGACTTCCTGACTGGAAAGCGAGGCGGCTCGATTTAGGAGATGACGTGGTCGAAATTGTCGTGCCATAACACCAGCTTCCGAAGCACGACATGCGTTACCTGCTCACGAGGGATTCCGTAGACTTATTCGGTTTTCTACAGGGATATGCTCGATACGGACAATATGGCCCATCTGCAAGGCCTCTTGTGGCCAGGTTGAGGTTCAGGTACGCCGGCTGTCATGTGTGTGAAAGCGGTGTCGCCGGAGTCCCGCCGCACGGTTCGCCAGAGCCCGGGAAACAGCATAAGGCATACAGATCAGCACCGGGCCAAACACCAGAGCCGCCCCGGGGTGTACGATCCGGTATATCAGCAGTTGCGCAATGGCATCAAGAACAATCCCCATCGCAAGCAGATTTCGAACTGCAGACAGCCCGCTGTGAATAAGCTCTTTGCGATTCGCGCTGTCGGTCGCGATGCGATACAGATAGGGCCGTTGCCCGGCGCGCGCATCATTCAGGCCGCTTCGACAACCGAGGACGATGGCCACCAGCGGCTGGAGTATGAAGCGAAGGCGGCCCGGCCCTGAAAAACGAAGCGGCAGTTCGTCGATGAACTCGCGTGAGAACAGATACACGCGACCGTGTTCGAACGTGTCGATGATGGCTGCTGGGAGCGCTGCCAGGATCACTAATGCGGCCATGACAATTGCTACCCAGCCAAGAATGTCGTGTTTCTGTTTCATGCCTGCAATGAATCGCTCGTTTTTCGGGTACCGCGGTGATCGCCGGGTGCCGGTGGCATATCCTCAGCACCGCGGCTAACTTCCGCCGATGTTGCCTTTTTCCATCAAGCCGATCGCCCGTCCCCGGCACCCTTATGGAGGTCTTCACTCTGCTCTTCTGAGGCCGGTGCCCCATATAGGAGGATCTCTCTGCGTGCCATTCCTTGCTTGATGCAAATCAATGTAAGCAGCAGTCGTGCGCGGTACGGAGAGAAGTCAATTGCGCCGAAGGCGCAAGCAAAACGGGGTACAACGGCGGCGCGGTTCGCCCATCGAGAAAGGCCGCGGTGATAAAGGGCGCGGCGCGATGCGCGCTTGACTGAAGGTCAATGCCTTGAGGGTCGTTCGGCGATCGAAGGCGAGCGCGAGAGACGCTAGCGCTCGTCGGGCAGGAAGAGGGACCACGGGTATAGCGTCGACCGCTGCCCGATTCCAAGCCGGAACGTCGGTTGACCTGCATCAATTCCGGCTCGCGCGACGTGACTATCTTAGATGCCAGACCGGTCGTCGTCTTCGGCTGGGAAGGGAGGATATTGACATGGACAAGATCGTTACGCGCAAGCGGCCACAGCCCGTGGGACCGGTTTCGGGATTGCCCTACCGGACGGCCGACGAGAGGGCGGCCGAAGGGCGCGCGATTCGCGACAGGGTACCGCGTTCAACTCAGGCGGGATGGACGGCGCCGAAGGAGCGGCATGACCCCGTCGAGCTGTTGAGCAAATCGAACGAAGGCCGCCTCCCGCTGTTGATTCCAATTCGCTTCGGGCGCATGTCCTCATCCCCGTTTGCGTTCTTTCGCGGTGCAGCCGCGCTGATGGCGGCGGACCTTGCAACGACGCCCTCGAGCGGAATCCGCGTACAGGCGTGCGGCGATGCACACCTGATGAACTTCGGCGGCTTTGCAACGCCGGAACGCAACGTGATCTTCGATATCAACGATCTGGACGAAACACTGCCCGCACCGTTCGAGTGGGATCTCAAGCGTCTGGCGGCGAGCGTGGTGATCGCCGCGCAACATCTGGAAATTCCCTCTAGCGATGCGGCACGTGTGGCGACGGATCTGGTCAGGGAATACCGGGAGCGCATGCATGATTACGCGTCAATGCGCGCACTTGATGTGTGGTACGACAAGATCGATCTGCAGAAGTATCAGGACCGGTCAGCCGATCCTGCTATCGTCGAGCTCATACGCAAGCGGATCGCGGAGCGTATCGCGGTCGAACGGCGCAAGCAGGTGCCGGAGCATCTTTATCCCAAGCTTGTCTCACAGGAAGGCGCGCTACCGCGTATCAAGGACGAGCCGCCGCTTATCTTCCATCCTGGAGAGGATGTCGCCCCCGGCCTTGAATCGGGATACATGGAAGCCATAGCGTCATACCGCGAGAGCCTGGCCGAGCATGTCCGTGTTCTGTTCGACAGATTCCACCTTGTAGATCTGGCAATCAAGGTCGTGGGTGTAGGCAGCGTCGGCACGATGTGCGCCATCGGCCTTTTCATGGCGGGTGATGACGATCCGTTGTTCCTACAGGTGAAGGAAGCACGCGCATCTGTCCTCGAACCCTTTGCTGGAAAAAGCCTGCACCCCAATCATGGACAGCGGGTGATTGCGGGTCAACGGCTCATGCAGACCGCGAGTGACGTCTTTCTGGGGTGGACGCGCGGAAAGAACGGACGGGATTTTTATCTTCGTCAGCTTCGTGACATGAAGATGTCGGTTGTCATAGAGGACTGGGACACGGGTCTGCTGCGACAGTATGCCCGCATGTGTGCTCACGCTCTCGCTCGCGCGCACGCCCGCTCGGGGGACGCCGCGAAGTTGGCTGGCTACATGGGTTCCGGACAAACGTTCGACGATGCGATTACCGAGTTCGCAACCGAATACAGCTCGCAGAACCGTCGAGACCACCGTGAGTTTGTCCGCGCCATCCGTGAAGGCAGGATTACGGCGAAAGCGGACGAATAATCGAAAGGTCCTGCGATGATTGCGATCCGCGCATGCATACGTCGCAGAACCGCCGGACGGCACCGACAAGCGGGGGACATGTTGATAGGCAAGAGGGAGTTCGAAAAGTCGGCGCGTTGGACGCGCATCGCGTTACCGGCGCTGTTGCTGGCAAATGTCGGCATCGCGGTCGCAAGTAATCTTAACTTCCTCAACGATACGCCGATGTCGTACATAAAGAAGCCCGACATGATGTCGCTCAAGAGTGCACTGGTCGAAGTGCTCAACACCAGGAAGGACGGCGAAACAAGCCGATGGACAAATGAGGGGACTGGAAACAGCGTACATATCGATGCAGCCATGACGCCCGAAAGTACCAGCCGCGAAGGGGAAAAGACGTGCCGCCGTGTTTCCGTGATCCTGACAGCAAAAGGTCAGTCGATGGATCTTCACCCGGAGTTTTGCGCTACGGGAAAGACGGACTGGACGTTGCGAAAGCGTTGAATGCCGTGGAAGAGCCTCAGACATGCCAAGGCGATTGCGCCCGGTGAAATTACGCCGAGCGGATGCCGTTGCGGGGTCACGAGTACGGGCTTTTATCGAAATATAGGGAGCAATGATTCTCCGGTTTCCATCCTTGGGGTGTTTTTCATGATGTTGGCGGCTCTGCTTCAGGCCGCAAGTGATAAGGCGCGCCCGTAAGCATCCCCCTTCCTTGAAGCGGTGCTGGAAACGGCCCCTGTCGAGATCGACGGTCAGCTGCTGTTCAAGGTTCGGGGTGTTTCGTCGTTTCCCGCCGAACAGCGTGCCGAGGCAATCAGGGGACGAATCGAAAAGGTGGCAGCAAACCTCTCATTCCCCAGCGACGGGTCGAGTATCGAAGTTGTGGAGAACGTTACGATAATCGTGGCAGGCGAAGATACGCTCATGATTGTGAGCGAAGCGGATGCCCGGCTTGAGCTCACGAGCCGCGACCGTCTCGCCGCCTTGCAGGTGATTCGAATCCAGCGAGCCATCGACGAGTACCGGCAGTCCCGTAGCAGCGGCGCCCTGCGCAGGGCGGGGCTGTATGGCCTCGGGGCCACCGCCTGCTCGCGATCGTGATCGCAGCTCTGTTCGTGCTCGACCGGTTGGACAAGCTCTCTCCCAACGTCTGCAGGGTCGTGTCCACGCCGTCGGCATCCAGTCCTTTCAGCTTCTCCGTTCCGAACCCATCTGGAAGGCATTTCATCGCCTGATGCCAGTGATCTGTGTCGTGACCATCATTGTGTCGGTGTATGCCTACCTGCATTCGTACTTTCACTTTTTCCCTGGACCCGAGCCGTCTTCAACGGCCTGCTCGCCTTCGCTGTTGCTGCAGGCGAGCATATGGGAAAGTCCGTCAGTGCCATTATCCCGGACATAGTCGTTCTGGGCGTCATCTACTATCTGTCACAACTCGCGGCGAACTGCTCATGACGCGTCATCGTGTGCACCTCGCACGCGGCTCGGCCACCGCCCGCAAAGCAGGTAAGTCCTCGGGTCCTCGAAGCGTTGATCTTTATCAACTTGCCGGGTCGTTGCCCGGGTATCGTGATTTGCATATGAAGGTGCGAATTTCTACGCGCAAATTCCACCGGGACGATACCGGCTCGCCGCAAGGCTGAACGAACTTGAGCGCTCCCGCAATGTCGATATTCCCACGCGCTGCGGCATCACCATTTCATTGGCACGGCCTAGCATGCAAACCGCTGCGGCGGTTGAAGTGTCACTCGATATACCGGCTCAAAACGGGCTGCCGGCACGGTTGAATCCTGCCTTGACTGCCCGGAAGGAGGGTTAATTGGCTAACCAACAGGTCTCCGGCGTCACTAACGGAATTGAGACACCCGCTACGGGATGGCGCGCGATATTTCCACCAGCACAATGGCTATTTCGCTATCAATGGAGCTGGCTTTCCTCCGATGCAGTTGCCGGTGTTACGCTCGCTGCCTACGGCATACCCGTGTCGCTCGCCTATGCGACGCTGGCAGGGCTACCCCCGCAATATGGCATCTACTGCTATCTGGCCGGCGGCATATTCTATGCGGCATTCGGGTCATCGCGGCAACTGGCGATCGGTCCCACATCGGCGATTTCCATGCTCGTCGGTGTGACCGTCGCGGATATGGCTGGCGGGGACCCTGCGAGATTCGCCTCGATTGCGGCCCTGACCGCAGTGGTGATCGCAGTGATGTGCCTGGTTGCATGGATTCTCCGGCTGAGTTCGCTTGTGAACTTCATCAGCGAAACGATATTGCTCGGCTTCAAAGCGGGCGCAGCGCTGACCATTGCGTTGACGCAATTGCCCAAACTTTTCGGTGTCAAGGGAGGTGGCGAGCACTTCTTCGAGCGTGTCACGGTTCTCGTCGGCCAGCTTCCCGACACGCAACTGGCCGTACTGATCTTCGGCATCGGTGCGCTCGCTGTCCTGCTGTTGGGCGAAAAATTTCTTCCCGGGCGGCCTATTGCATTGTTTGTCGTGCTGCTGTCCATCATACTGCTGACGGTGACGCCGCTTCGCGAGATGGGGTTCAAGGTCGTCGGCACATTACCTCGCGGCTTGCCAGAGTTTCATCTTCCAGCGCTGCGCGTGCGAGATGTCGACGGCATTATCCCGCTGGCCTTCGCATGCCTGTTGCTGTCATATGTCGAGAGCGTTTCCGCAGCTCGGGCTATTGCACAAAAGAACGGCTATGAAATCGATCCGCGCCAGGAACTGCTGGGGCTGGGCGCCGCCAATCTCGCCGCAGGGTTATTCCAGGGTTATCCGGTAGCCGGTGGTCTGTCGCAATCGTCCGTCAACGACAAGGCGGGCGCAAAGACACCACTTTCGCTCGTATTCGCTTCGGTCGCAATTGGTTTGTGCTTACTGTTCCTGACGGGATTACTCACCAATCTGCCCAATGTGGTACTTGCCGCGATCGTGCTCGTGGCGGTCAAGGGACTGGTGGACATACGCGAACTGCGTCATGTATGGCGCGTGAGCCGCTATGAATTTTTCGTGTCGATGCTCGCATTCGTTGCGGTGTTGCAATTTGGCATCCTGAAGGGCGTGATATTCGCGGTTCTCGCATCGATGCTGCTGCTCATCCGCCGCGCCGCGCATCCTCACGTAGCGATACTGGCACGCATTCCGGGTACACAGCTCTATTCGGATGTCGAACGCCACCCCGATAACGAGCCGGTGCCGGGGGTGGTGATGTTTCGCGTGGAGGCGTCACTGCTTTACTTCAATACCGAGCATGTCCGGGCTACAGTGTGGAAGTACATCCGGTCGAGCGCGAATCCTGTCAAGCTGGTCATCTGCGACCTGTCCAGTTCTCCCGCAGTCGACATTGCGGGCGCGCGGATGCTGGCGGCACTGCAAGGGAATCTTGCAAAAGCAGGCATGCGCTTGCGGATCGTCGCGGCGCACGCGGATGCGCGCGACGTTCTCCGTGCCGAGGGTCTCGAGGAGCGGGTCGGTCATCTTGGGCGACGCATGACCGTAAGCGACGTGGTCGAAGCGTTCCTGCGAGACACCGACCCATCAGTCGTTGCGTTGGAAGACAAAGGAAAAGGTACGTATCCGGACGCCACCCGGCTCGCTTAAACCGTGGAGCGGGGAGCGACGGTCGAGCGTCCTGAATGGTTCGGCTACAGTATGACGCGCGATGGACCAGGGCGGCCGAGACTTTCGTGGGCTTATTGCGTTGCTCAGATGTCCAGATATGCGGCGGCAAGTAAGTCGTAACCGCTAAACCCGAACGATGATGAGCTACCCATGGAAGGGTGTTGTTGGTGCAGCGGTTAGACACAGAAGCGTTTAGTAGCGCTTTCGCCATTGAAACATGTCAAAGGGGTATCGGAAGCGGCGGTTTTGAACTCCCGGATTGCGGTGCTTTCTGATCACTCCGTTCGCAGGGACGCCCGGAACACTTATGAGCGTCGGGTCAGTCCGGCGAGTCGCTTCTACAGGCGGCGCCTGCGAACCGCGTTCCAGGCCAGGGTTCAACATTGACACGGGCGCGAGGACATTCGAAGCGGAGTGCAGGCACAGCCAGTCGACGTTGTCCGGTTGCAGCGGGTCGATTTCTGCCAACCAGTTCGTGCAGCACTGGCTACAGCGAAAGAGGTGCACGACGACCGCGGGGCGCCCGAGCCGATGCAGGCGCGTGGGACTGTGCGCTTCCGCCAGCCATGCGTGTGCCGTCGGAGTTTCGCTTTCTAGCATTCTGGCGCATGCGTCGCAGGGCATGGGGACGATCTCGAACGCGAACAAGCGGCCTTATTCTCATTAGCCGATCTACCTCAAACCGGTTGCAGTTCGCCGCTCTTGAACCGGTGAAGGTGGCCCCGGTCTCCGCAGCGCGCCCTACACATGCTGGGCGCCATCACTGCAGCGCAACACGATGTTATGTCGTGGTCATGCGGCGGAGCCGCTACCGCGCAGCCATGTTTCGCATGCGCATCCGTCCTCAGGTATGAAATCAGGGTACAGATAGGTGCGCGAAGGATTTTGATCTGGGTCAACAGGCGCCCGCCCTACGGTGTTTGAATCAAGGTGCAAACACTAGGAGCGACCGCGATCCCCGGTCGGTCAAAGCACCGTCCCACAGAGTGCTGAAGGTGGTGGCGATCGTTGACCACGATTATCCCGATCCGATGCTCGAATACTTCCATGGCGAGCCAGGAGTCGTTTAAGCGTTTTTGCGGACTTCAACTGGGAAGTGCAGAGCATATTTCAGGAAGGCGAGAATACGGGTATCGGGCTACATATGCGTCGCGTGCGGGCAGCAGCAGTAACCGATCGGTTTGAGGAGAGTCGTCATGTCTGATCAACCTAAAAAGATGAATGTCATCCAATTGACCTTCATCGTCACGGTAAACATGATGGGCTCGGGCATCATCATGTTGCCGACGAATATGGCAAAGGTGGGAGCGATTTCCCTGCTGTCGTGGCTCGTGACGGCGGTC
>NZ_JACFYJ010000014.1:0-121224 GCF_037126505.1 Paraburkholderia bengalensis | reverse complement strand
CGACCGCCTGGTTCGCCGCCCTTGCCCCCGCGACCTGCGCGAATGCGTGGCCCGCAAGCGTTTCGCCCGGCTGCGGCAGGCGCGGCGCGCGCGCGACGAGATCCATGTTCAGGCTGCCGACCACCGTCACGTGCCCGCGCGCTTCGTTCGTTGTCACTGCTGTCTCCTTCGTCTTGCGTTGGGCGCGGTCCTTGTTGCGCCCGCATTCATCGCGCGCGGGTGCCCGCGCGCCTGCCATCACGCCGCTTTCGCGTTGCGGCGTGCGCCGGCGAACGCCGCCGTCGATTCGCGCAAAATCAGGCGCGGCGCGATCACGCGGCGCCGGAACGCGGCGCCCGCCTGCGTGCCCGACGTGCCGCTGATCCGCTCGATCAGCGTCTGCGCGGCCATTTCGCCGAGCGCGCGCACCGACTGGCCGACCGTCGACAGCGCCGGGTATGTAAACCGCCCGAGTTCGATGTCGTCGAAGCCGATGATCGAGCAGTCCTGCGGCACGCGCAACCCGCGTTCGGCCGCCGCGCGCAACGCGCCGATGCCCATCATGTCGTTGCCCGCGAAAATTGCCGTGGGGCGCACCGTATCGAACAGCTGGCCCGCCGCGCGATAGCCGCCGCTGCCCGAAAAGTCGCTTTCGACGATGCCGTCGGGCGCGATCTCGATGCCGCGCTCCGCCATCGCGCGAATGAAGCCGTGCACGCGCATCGCGCTGACGGCCGTCGTGACGGGACCCGTAATGCAGCCGATCTTCGAATGCCCGAGTTGCAGCAGGTGGCGCGTCGCGAGATAGGCGCCCTTTTCGTGGTCGATCTGCACGAGATCGGCGGACACGCCCTCGATATTGCGGTCGACGATCACGAGCGGCTCGCGCGAATCGGCGAGCGTCTGCGCAAGGATGGCGTCATCGCCCGCCGATGCGACGATCAGCCCGTCGATGCGCTTTTCTTGCAGCACGCGCAGGTAATTGCGCTGCTTCGCGGGATCATCGTCCGAGTTGCAGAAAAACACGCAATAGCCATTGCGCGCGCAACCGTCCTCGATGCCCCGCGCCATTTCCGCGAAATACGGATTCGTGCTGTTGGGCACGACGAGCCCGATCGTCGCGGTCGAGCGCGCCTTCAGCGACCGCGCCACGGCCGACGGCACGTAATTGAGCTGGCGGATCGCCAGCTCGACCTTTGAGCGTACGTCCGCCGATACGGGCCGCGTGTTGTTCACCACATGCGATACCGTCGTGAACGACACGCCGGCTATGGCCGCCACATCCTTGATCGTCGCCATAAGCTTGTTACTCCCTGCCTGTTTTTACTGCTGGCCAATGCAGCTCATGCTGCATCCGCGGTGCTCTCGTTCGTTCTCGCGAAGCGGCTGCCGTCCCGCGCCACGGCGGCCGCCCTTTGTTCACCCTGACATCAACTGCGCTTGCGCCTGCTTCGATACGTATCCAGCACCACGGCGACCACGATCACGGCGCCCGTGATGATCCGCTTGGTCGGCTCGTTCGCGCCGATCTGCGCGAGGCCCGCTGCCAGCACCGAAATGATCAATACGCCGAAGAACGTGCTGATCACGGAGCCGCGCCCGCCCATCAGGCTCGTGCCGCCGATCACGACAGCCGCGATCACCTGCAGCTCCAGCCCGACGCCCGCGTTCGGGTCGGCCGCTTCCAGACGCGAGATCTGGAACAGCGCGGCGAGTCCCGACAGCGCACCCATCAGCGCGAACACGATGACCTTGTACGGCTTCGGATTGACGCCCGCGAGCCGCACGGCTTCTTCATTGGTGCCGATGCCGACCAGATAGCGGCCGAACACCGTCCGAGTGAGCACGAGCTGCGCCACGATCATCACGGCCACCGCGATCAGGAACGCCGGCGAAATGCCGACGGCGATCGGGTTGGACAGGAAGTCGAACGCATCGCCGATATAGGCGGTGCGCGAGTTCGTCATCTGATACGCGAAGCCGCGCGCCGCTTCGAGCACGCCGAGCGACACGATGAACGACGGAATCCGCCAGCCCACCGTCACGGCGCCCGTGACAGTGCCCGTCAGCGCCGCCGCCGCGAGACCGAGCACGGCTGCCGTCCATGGCCCCAGCTGCCACTTCAGCGACGCGACGCTCACCACCGACGCGCCCAGCGCCAGCACCGAGCCCACGGAAAGATCGATGCCGGCGATGATCAGCACGAACGTCATCCCGACCGACATCACGACGAGGTCGGGAATCTGGTTCGCGATCGTGACGAACGTGTCGTACGTCAGAAAGTGCGAGCTGAGCACCGAGAACAGTGCGATCATCGCGATCAGCGCGCCCAACAGTCCGAGATAGTTCGAAAAACCCAAACGCGTGCCCGCCGGCTTGCCGCTCGCGAGCGGCGCCGATGGATCGGCTGCCTGCGCCGCCGTAACGCCAGCGGCCGCGGCCGTCGAGTCCTTGTCCGCGATCCCGCGGTCGACCGGTTGATTGCTCATGACAGAGTCTCTCCTTCGTGGCTGTCGTGTGGGTGCAAGAGCGCCTCGCGGCTGCGATAGCCGGCGAAGGCCGCGGAGAGCAGCGCGTCCTGCGTCCACTCGTCGCGTTTGAACACACCCGTCATGCGTCCCGCCGACATCACGCCGATCCGGTCGCAGATCAGCATCAGTTCGCGCAGGTCGCTCGACACCACCACCAGCGCGCGCCCTTCACGGGCCAGCGCGCCCATCAATCCATAAATATCGAACTTCGCGCCGACATCGATGCCGCGCGTCGGTTCGTCGAACAGCAACACCTTGCAGTCGCGCGCCAGCCAGCGGCCGATCACGACCTTCTGCTGGTTGCCGCCCGACAGCTCGCCCACCGCCTGCGCCGGGCCCGACGTGCGGATGCGCATCGCGTCGATCTGCTTCTTCGCGAGCGCGTTCTCGCGCTTCGCGTCGACGATCCCATGCCGCGCGACGCTGCGCAGATTGCCGAGCGACACGTTCGCGGCGATCGGCTGCGGCAGCAGCAGGCCTTCCCCCTTGCGGTCTTCCGTGATCAGCGCGATGCCGTGCTTCACGGCGTCGGCGGGCGTTGCAATCTGCAGGGGCTCCGGCATCGCGCCGGCCGACCTCGCCAGCGACACCGTGCCGGCGTCCTTCGGGTCCGCGCCGTAAATGAGCCGCATCAGTTCCGTACGGCCCGCGCCGATCAGCCCGCTTACGCCGAAAATCTCGCCCGCCCTCACCTCGAACGACACGTCGCGCACGACGGGCGCGCGGCTCATGCCCTCGACCTTCAGCAGCGTCGAACCGATGTTGCGCACGCCCAGATCGATGCGCTCGCCGATCTCGCGTCCGACCATCAGCGTGACGATCTGGTCGCTCGACAGGTTCGCCATCGCGTCGACCTTCACCAGCCTGCCGTCGCGCAGCACTGCAATGCGCTCGGCCACGCGCGCCAGTTCCTCGAGCCGGTGCGAGATGTAAACCAGTGCGACGCCGCGCGCCTTCAGCGCATCGATCTGCTCGAACAGCAGTTCGACTTCGCGTGCCGTCAGCATCGCCGTCGGCTCGTCGAGGATCAGCACGCGGCAATCGCCGATCAGGTTGCGCGCGATCTCGACCATCTGCTGATGACCGATGCCCAGCTCGCCGACCAGCGTGTCGGGATCGATCGCTTCCAGCCCGACTTGCGCCATCGCTTCGCGCGCATCGTCGCGCAGCTTCGCGCGGTCGATCCAGCCGAAGCCCTTGCGCGGCAGCCGGTTCAAAAACAGGTTTTCCGCCACCGACAGCGTCGGCAGCAGGTTCAGCTCCTGCATCACCATGCGGATGCCGAGTGCTTCCGCTTCCGCGCGGCTCGCCGGCGCGTACGGCGCGCCGCCGAGTTGCATCGATCCCGTAGTGGGCTGCACGAGCCCGCCCACGATCTTCGACAGCGTGCTCTTGCCCGCGCCGTTCTCGCCCGTCAGCGCGAGCGCTTCCCCGGCGCGCAGCGCCAGCGAGACGTCGGCGAGCACAGGCTCGGCGTAGGTCTTGCCGATGCCCGTCACGGACACTACGGCAGGCAATCCGTCTTGGTCTGCTTGTTCGTCGGTCGATGCCATCGTGATTCAGATTTGGTAGCTGCCGTGCGGCGCCGTCGCGACACGCCTGCCGCGCGGGCAGCCCGTCGTGAAGCGCCGCAACATGGCTGCGCCCGTCATGTCCCCGGCGAAACGCAAGGTCGTGCGGCCGGGCGCGCAACATGCATCCGATTGCGCGCTGCCGTGCTCGGCCTTGCCCGGTTTGCCGCCGTCATCACGCCTACCTCTGGCAATAACGGCGGCATGACAGATTTCTTGAGCGCGTGCCTCACACTCACGCGCGGGCGCGTTCGGGCCGCGATGCCGCCTGAGCGCCCGCGCCGCCCGTTACTTCGTGACCAGATCGACGGGCGTTTCGACGACGCCCGACAGGTCCGACTGTTTCTTGTGCTCGGAGAGCGCCTTCAGCGCCACGTCGATGCCGAACACAGCCTGCTTCGCCGCGTACTGGTCGGCCGTGGCGAGCACGCGGCCGTCCTTCAGCATCGGCTTGATCGCGTTGATGTTGTCGTAGCCGACCACATAGACCTTGCCCTGCTTGCCCGCCGCGCGCACGGCCGACACTGCGCCGATGGCCATGTTGTCGTTGCCGCACAGCAACGCCTTGATGTTCGGATAGGCATTGAGCATCGACGACGCGATTGCGTTGCCCTTGTCGATTTCCCATTCGCCCGACTGCACCGAGTCGACCTTCGCGCCGACCTTCTGCATCGCCGTCTTGAAGCCGGCCGTGCGCTGCTGCGCGTTGGTCGTGGTCGACACGCCTTCGATGATGCCGACTTCGTCACCCGACTTGAGCTTCTTCGCCAGATAGTCGCCGACCTTCTCGGCGCCCTTGGCGTTGTCCGGGCCGACGAACGGCACGTTCAGGTCTTTCGACTTCAGCACGTCGGGATCGAGCCGGTTGTCGATGTTCACGACGATGATGCCCGCGTCCACCGCCTTCTTCACCACGGGCACGAGCGCCTTTGAATCCGCCGGCGCGAGCACGATGGCATCGACCTTCGGGACGATCATCTGTTCGACGATGCGGATCTGGTTCGCCGTGTCGGTTTCGTCCTTGATGCCATTCGTGATGAGGTCGAACTGGTTGGCGTTGTGCTTTTGATAGTCCTTCGCGCCGGTTTCCATCGTGAGGAAGAACTCGTTGGCGAGCGACTTCATCACGAGGGCGACCTTGGGCTTCTTCGCGGCCTGGGCAAAGGCCGGCTGGAACGGCATTGCGGCGGCTGCGGTGAAGACCACAGCGGCGGTCAAAACGCGGCGGCGAATGCGTTGGTTCATGCGGTATCTCCGGTTGTTGGACTCCGTGAGAGTCCGTTTCTGTTTGTGCGCAAACGTTTGCGAGCGCTATTCTCTGCGGTGCCCGAGCGGACTGTCAACGAAGGTGTGTGCTGCGCTGCACCGCACGGCGCGAGGCTGCGCGCGTGAGCATAAACGCGTGTTGCCGCACGGATTCTTCGGCACTTCGTGTAGCGTGGTGGCAAAGGTCACTCGCTTGGTTCCGCCTGGTGGTCGGCCGATGCGATGAACGCGGCCTGTTGTCAGGCTCGCGTCGCAGCGCTGCGGCTTGCTTCTGTTGCCCGGCGCGGTGACACGCCGGCCCTGCCTTTCTTTTGCTTCCATCCTCCCGCAAGCCGCAACTTATGTGGCAAGCAGGACGCATATGCTCGCCCTTTATTGCGCATGCTGCAAGGGAAAAAGCACAACATGCAGCGATCCACGCAACACCCGCGATCTGCGTATCATCACTGGATCGGGCCGTCGCCGCTGCTGATACCGAAGCGTCGAGACGCACGGCTGCATCGATGAAGGAGTCGCCATGTTCGGCATCAGCCAGTTCCCGCTGTTTCTCGTCGCCGTGACCGTGCTCAATCTGACGCCCGGTCCGGACATCGCGTACGTCGCCGGACAGAGCATCGCGCAGGGGCGGCGCGCGGGATTGCTTTCCGCACTTGGGGTCGCGTTCGGCGGCTGCCTGCATACGCTCGCGTGTGCTGTTGGGATCACGGCGCTGCTGGCGGCGTCGCCGGGCGCCTTCAACGCGATCAAGTGGATGGGCGCCGCGTACCTGATGTACCTCGGCCTCAGGATGCTATGGCCGACGGCCGCCGCCGTGGCGAAAGGCGAAAGCGCGCCCGACGCGCCCCGTCTGTCGCGCGGCACGCTGCTCTTTCGCGGCTTCGTGACAAACGCGTCGAACCCGAAGGTGTTGCTGTTCTATATTGCTTTCTTCCCACAGTTCGTCAGCGCCGACAGCGCGCACAAGACCCTTGCGTTTCTCGTACTGGGCGCCGTGTTCGTCACCCTCGGGCTGATCAATGATTGCGTGATCGCGTGGCTGGCCGCGACGGCCGCGCGTGCGGTGCGTTCGCGGCCGGCCGTGCGGCGGTGGATCGATCGCGTGGTAGGCGCCGGTTTTATCGGCCTGGGCGTGCGGCTGGCGCTGACCAAACGCTGACCAAGCGCTGACGCAGCGTTGACGCAGCACGGGCTGCGAGCCGATCCCGCGACGACAGGCGGGCGCGCCAGCAAGCGTCCGTGCTCGCGCGCGCATGCGTTTGCCCGCCCCGCTCGCGCCCGTTGCGCCCGTTGCGCCTACAGCCAGTTCGCTTTCTTGAACCGCCAGTACAGAATCAGATCGACCACGATCATCGCAAGGATGCACGTGGGATAGCCGTATTGAAACTTGAGTTCAGGGATGTGCTCGAAGTTCATCCCGTAGATGCCGGCGATCATGGTCGGCACGGCAAACAGCGCCGCGAACGAGCCGAGCCGCTTGGTGACTTCGTTCTCGGCGAGCGAGATCATGCCGAGGTTCACCTGGATGGCCGTGACGATCATTTCGCGGCGGCCTTCGATGGTCCGCACGATGCGGTCGAGGTGATCGTAGACATCGCGGAAGTACGCCTGCATGCCGAGGCAGATAGTCGGGATGCGCCCGCCCGTCAGTTTGCTGATGCCTTCGAGCAGCGGCGCGATGTGATGCTGCAGCATCACCAGACGGCGCTTCAACGAGTAGAGATCTTCGATGATCGCGCGCGAAGCGGACAGATCGTGCTTGTCGAAAATGCGGTCTTCGATTTGCTCGATCTCAGTACCGATGGCCTCGAGAATCGGAAAGTAGCGATCGACGACGTTGTCCGCCAGTGCGTACAGCACGAACGCGGAGCCTTCCTTGAGCAACTGCGGTTCGCGCTCGCAACGCGCGCGCACTTCCTGGAAGCCGTGCCGCGTGCCGCGACGCACCGACAGCACATAATTCACGCCGACGAACACGTCGACTTCGCCGATCAGGAATTCGCCGTCGTCGTCGGTTTCGATTGTGTGCATGACGGCGAACAGCGAGTCGCCGTATTCCTCGATCTTCGGAGGTTGATGGCCGTGACGCACATCTTCCACGGCGAGTTCGTGCAGCCCGAACTCGTGCTTCATCACTTCGAGCTCGCCAGGGCCAGGATCTTTCAGCGCAACCCAGACGAAGCATTCAGGCTTGGCGACGTAGACGCTGATGTCGTCGATTTCGATGTCGGCCAGCTTGCGGCCATCCTGATACGCGGCGCAATTGATCAGCATGATGTTGAGTACCTTGAAAACAATCGGCTTTGCGGATTACAAATTGTTAGTCTCGACGGACAGCCGGGCGGGCCCCGATGCGCTGCCGCGCAAAGCCGCGCGACGCGCGGTTTCAAGCCACGATGTTACGTTGAGTTCGGCTCGAACGCTGTTTCCGGCTGTTTCCCGATCTTTCCGATTGTCAAGCGGTCAACAGCTGTCAACGGCGCGGAACAGCCGAGCCGTCAATTGGCCACCCGGTTCAACAATATCCTGTGGTTGTCGTTGAACGACACGCTCGCGCGATTCGAATAGCGCGTGTCCGGCGTAACGATGAAGTTGATCTCGACGACGGGATCGAACTGCGTCGACACGCCGATGCGATGCGTGCCCGGCGTGAGCCAGAATACGATGTGCTCGCCGTTCATGATGTCGGCGACCTGCTCGCCGTCGACATACACGAGCGCGTCGCGAAAGCGCACGATGACGTTGTCGGTGCGTTCACGGCGCAGGTCGACGGCGACCTTGCCCGCGGCCGGCTGCGTGTAGCCCTGCCTGACGATGCGTTCGGCGGGAACGTCCTTGAACGGCACCTTGTCGGCGGGCGTGGCGGCGCAGCCAGCGAGCGCCACCGCCAGCGCGATCGAGGCCACCGCGGCAGGCGCGCTCGCGTCGCCCGCCTTGCTCGCCGCCGCTGCAACCCGCGCTTTGCCTCGCGCTTTGACCCGCGCTTCGGTCCATGCCCCGAGCCGCGCCGATATTCGCGCCATATTCATTGCATGGCCGTGCATGCGTCGCATGCTTCGTCCCCTTCTCTTGTTGTAAGGCGGCCGGCCCGAGTCACACCGCCCCATTGCGCCTGATGTCATGCGTTGACAGGCTGGAACGGGTTGAGCACCCGCGCGCCCGTGCCATCGAAGTCTGCCACGTTGCGCGTCACGATGGTCAGGTTGTAGATCAGCGCCGTCGCTGCGATCAGCTTGTCCAGCGAGCGTTCGCCGTTCGGTACACGCAGATAACCCCATGTCTGCGCAACGTCGGTGCCGATGTTCAGGATATGGCTGCTGAACGAATCGATGATCGTGTCGAGCCAGTTCTCCAGCCGCAAAGCCTGGAGTTTGTCGCCGCGGTGCCGGATCAGGTCGACACCGCGCCGCAATTCGCCCACCGTCACCACGGACAGATAGAGACGCTGCCCCTGATCTTTCGCCGCGTCGAAAAAAGCCTGAACGCCGGGATTCGCGCGGCTACTCTTGCGCATTTCGCTGATTACATGGGTATCGATCAAATACACCCGGTCCCTCGCTTTGATCAGTTGCGTCGTTGAGGCGCTCGAAGTCAGCGTCCTCCCCGACATCGGGCATGCTCATCAGCAACTCCGCGAAGCTGAGCTTTTTTGGCTGAACGAGTGCCTGCGCCAGGATTTCCCGATGTTCTGCTTCGACGCTACGCCCATGAGCTGCCGCCTGCTCGCGCAGATTCTGTACCAGCGTATCGTCCAGACCTCGGACTAAAAGATTCGCCATGACCTATCTCTCGCACGTGTGATAGCAATGATATCACCGACTCGGCCGAATGGCATAGCGCTTGCCGCAGTACGCCGTCGCGTTCAAGATCGGTTCAGACAACTTACGCAGCAATTTAGACCGCTCTCATCCACGCTTGCATCGACTTCTCTGGAGACTCATCGTCGTGACGCATCTGGTTTTTATCTGTGGCCACGCCGGCACCGGCAAGACGACGCTCGCTCGACGGCTGATCGGCCCATTGATACGGGCGACGGGCGAGGCGTTCTGCCTGCTCGACAAAGACACGTTGTACGGCGTTTACAGCGCGGCTGCGATCGGCGCGCTGACGGGCGATCCCAACGATCGCGACAGCCCGCTTTTTCTGCAGCACTTTCGCGACCCGGAGTATCGCGGGCTGTTCGATACGGCCGCCGACAACTTGCGGCTCGGCATCGGCGTGATCGCGGTCGGCCCGCTGTCGCGCGAAGTACGCGAGCGCAAGCTGTTCGATCACGCATGGCTTGGCGTGCCGAAAGACGTGAAAATTAGTGTGGTGTGGGTGTCGGCAGACGAAGACACGGCGCGCGAGCGGATCATCGCGCGCGGCAACCCGAATGACGCCTACAAGCTCGCGCATTGGGACGAGTACCGCCAGCGCCGTTTCACGCCGACGCCCGAGCAATGCGATGGACTGCTGACATTCGACAACACCGCGCCGAAGCCCGCCGATGACGACGCGCTCGTCGCGCGGATCGTGCAAGCGCCGCGCACATCGGGCGCGACGCTGCCGCCCGTGCCCGGCTGATTTCCTCCCGCGCTGCCAACGACCAAACGGGCACCCGCCAGAGTGGCCGGACGCCCGTTTCGCTTGCCTCTTCACTGGCTCTCTGCGGAGCCTCGTTGATACGTGACGGCCCTCGTCAGCGCTTGAACCTCAGACGGTCGCCAGCGCGTCGAGCGTGCGGCCCTCGTACAGCTGGCCAAAGCGGTTGGCGAGAAACGCCTGCAGCGGCACCTGCTCCTGGCGCACGAAGCCGCTTTGCGGCAGCTTGTTCTCGCGGAACAGATCCAGCACCGCGCACATCGCGCCCGCCGTCGTGATCTGGATGGCGCTCATCGGCACGCCGCAGACGGTCTTCGCGAAGATCTTGCGCGTGAACACTTCCTGCACCAGCTGACCGTCGCGCACGCCCGTCACGGTGATGAAAACGAGCACGACGTCCTGCGCCGTCGACGGCACCGAGCGGCGCATGATCGTCTTGAGCGTGTCGCGGTCGGACGACAGGCGCAGGTCTTCGAGCAGGAACTGCATCAGGTCGCGATGGCCGGGATAGCGCACCGACTTGTAATCGAGCGTCTCGACGCGGCCCGACAGCGTCTCGCACAGCGTGCCCAGCCCGCCCGACGTGTTGAATGCCTCGTACTCGATGCCGTCCAGCGAAAAATGCTCGAGGCCTTCGAGCGGCTGCACCCATTGCGTGCGGCTATCACGGATCGCCTCGCAGGGCTGGCAGTATTCGTTGATGAGCCCGTCGACGCTCCACGTCAGGTTGTATTTCAGCGCATTGGTGGGGAATTCCGGCAGCGCGCCGACGCGCATCTTCACGTCGCGGATTTCGCTGAACCGGTTTGCCAGCTCGTGCGCGGCGATGCCGATGAAACCCGGTGCGAGACCGCACTGCGGCATGAACGCATGGTCGGCGCCATCGGCGATCGCGCGGATCGCATGCGTCGCGCGCACGTCTTCCGTCAGATCGAAGTAATGCACGCCCGCGCCTTTCGCCGCCGATGCGACGCTCACCGCGAGGTAGTACGGCAGCGCGTTGACGAGGGCGTCGAACCCCTGGATTTCGGCGCGCAACGCGGAAGCGTCGGCGGAGTCGACTCGACGGGTCGGGATGCCTTGCGCGGCCAGTTTGTCGAGCGCGTGCTGGTCGCGGTCCATCGCGAGCACTTCGTAGTCGCCCGTTTCGCGCAACATATGAGCAATGGTGTGACCGATCAGACCTGCGCCAACGATGGCAACTTTCATGCGCTTCTCCTTTGTTCTCGATTCGATTGATGTCGGCCGCCGTAGCGAACCCCTCTATTGAGCAGTTTAGGGAGAAGCGAAGCCGGTTTATAGACGCAAAGTGCTGCGCAATGACCATCGTTTTCGTCGAAATGACGATGCATTCAGACAATATGTCGAAAAGTTATCAAAACGGCGTAAACGTCGCCACGCGTGAGCGCACACGCACGCAGCCAGTTCACCCGCCGCTCATCCCGCGATCGATCTTGCGCGCGAGGATGATCGACGTCGTCGTGCGCTCGACGCCTGCGAGGCCGCCAATCTGGTCGAGCAGATCGTTCAGGCGGTCGGGCGAATCCGCGCGCAGCCACGCGACGTAATCGAACTCGCCGCTCACCGCGCACAGCAGCTGCACTTCCGGCATCCGGTTGAGCTTCCTGAGCACGTCCGCGCCGAACTTCGGCGCGATGATGATGCCGACATACGCGTGCATGCTGGCGTCGAGCACGTCCTGGCCGAGCCGCACGCTGTAGCCGGCGATCACGTTCGTCTTTTCGAGCCGCGCGATGCGCGCGATCACGGTGGTGCGCGCAACGCCCAGTTGCCGCGCGAGGTTCGCGACGCTTTCGCGCGCATTGGCCTGCAGCAGCGCAACGAGGTTGCGGTCGAGTTCGTCGAGTTGATCGAGGCGCGGTGGTCTCATCGATTGACAGCCGTCATGAAGCGTTGAAGTGGAAGCCCGCCGCGCGGCGAGCCGATGACGCGGATTATGCACCCGCGCATGC
Organism: Paraburkholderia bengalensis; assembly: GCF_037126505.1. Lineage (NCBI taxonomy): Bacteria > Pseudomonadati > Pseudomonadota > Betaproteobacteria > Burkholderiales > Burkholderiaceae > Paraburkholderia > Paraburkholderia bengalensis. The sequence goes on along the minus strand of NZ_JACFYJ010000014.1, from coordinate 109,323 downwards.
CGCGCGATGCATGCGCGCTGCACATGTCGCGACGCTCAGCCGCCGAGCCGTTCGATCACGAAGTCGATGAACGTCGTGAGCTTCGGCGTAGGCTGATGGTCGCGCGGATAAATCAGATGCACGGGGGCGCCGTCGGGCAGGAAGTCTTCGAGCACCGACACCAGTTCGCCGCTTTCGATCTCGCGCGCAAGCAGCGCCTCCGGCTGCAGCACGAGGCCGAAGCCGCGCATCGCCGCCACCTTCAGCGCCTGGCCGTTGTTCGCGCGAAAGCGTCCGGGGCGCAGCTGGCACGCAGTGTCGGTGTCGCCGTCGAGCCGCCACATGCCTTCGCGTCCCCAGTGCAGAAAACCGAGGCATTCGTGCTGTGCGAGGTCGGCGGGCGTCTGCGGCGTGCCCATGCGCCGCAAGTAGGCGGGCGATGCGCAAGCACGCATCCGGTAAGGTTTCAGCCGCCTCGCGACGAGACTCGAATCGGGCAGGCGCCCAATACGCACGGCGGCATCGAAACCTTCTTCGACCAGATCGGTGATGCGGTTGGACAGATCGAGTTCGAGGCTGACGTCGGCGTACGCCGCGAGATAGTCCGTCATCACGGGCGAGAACACCTCGACGCCATACGTGAGCGGCACCGTCACCTTCAGCGTGCCGCGCGGCGCGGACGTCATCGCTTCGGCAAGCGACTCGGCCGCTTTCACGTCGGCGAGAATCCGCCGGCACTGCTCGTAATACTGACGGCCGATTTCCGTGAGGCTCTGGCGGCGCGTCGTGCGTGTCAGCAAACGCGCGGACAGCTGCGACTCGAGCGAGCGGATATGCTTGCCGACCATCGCCGACGACAGCTCGAAGCGTTCCGCGGCTGCTGTCAGGCTGCCCGCTTCGACGACGGCGACAAAGACTTCCATGCTGACGAATTTATCCACCGGCTATTTCCCGATCGTTTCGGTTGTAAGCAGTTGTCGCAATGCGGTCGCAATGCCGCGATAACGTGATACTAATAGCCCACCGTTCGATGCACGTCGAAGAACACGCACGACGCTTCGCCAGGGTTCAGTCTCATACGAACAGACAACAGGAGTCTCAATGAAAAAAACGCTCGTTATTCTCGCCTCCGCACTCACGATGAGCGCCGCCTTCGCGCAGACGGCAGCGCCTGCGGGCGCATCCGGTCCGGCCATGGCGATGCCGGCTTCGCAGACTTCGGGCAAGGCGCAACACGAACAACGCGTCGAAGATCGCATCCAGTATCTGCACACGCAACTGAAGATCACGTCGGCGCAGGAATCGCAATGGAATGCGTTCGCCGATGTCATGCGCAACAACAGCGAAACGATGGGCAAGCTGTTCGAAGCGCGTCACGCGAACCAGAACATCTCCGCACTCGACGATATGAAGCAGTACGCCGAGATCACCCAGGCTCACGCGGACGGCACGAAGAAACTCGTGGATGCATTCGAGCCGCTCTATAACAGCTTCTCGCCGGAACAAAAGAAGCTCGCTGACCAGACCTTCCGCCGTCAGCCGCCCGAGGGCCGCCCGCACCATCATCGTCAGGGCAAGCCGGCCGCGCCGGCGTCGGATGCGACCGTCAAGCCGTAATCTGTATTTGCGCATGCTAGCCGCGCTGCGCACGACGCCTGCCCTCACCGGCAGGCGTTTTTTGTTTGGCACCGCGGGAATCTGGCATCATGCGCGCCTGCGCCGCGTTTGCTTCGATGCCGGCTTGCTTGCTTCGTTGCTTGCTTCCTGCAGCGACGTTCGCATTGGCCTTCGCTTACGCCGCCCTGTCAATCTCACTAGCCTGCCCGCCTCATGCTCGAACTGAAGAACATCGACCTGCTCACCGATCCCGCCGCGCAACGCGTCGTCAAGGACGAAACCGTCGCCGTGCAATTCGCCGAAGGCGACGGCGAACTGATGAGCCTCGAAGGGCCGAACCGCTACACGCGCGGCGATGCGCTGATCACGGGCTCGACGGGCGACCGCTGGGTCGTGTCGCGCGAGCGCTTCGACGCGAAGTACCTGCCCGCCGACGCCGCGCTCGCACACGGTCAGCCCGGTCCGTATCGCAACCGTCCCGCCGTGGTGCTTGCCCGGCAGATGACCGAAGCGTTCTCGCTCGCGCGCTCGGCGCAAGGCGGCGACATTCTGAAAGGCACGGCCGGCGACTGGATCATGCAATATGCGCCCGGCGATTACGGCGTGGTGCAGGCCGCGCGCTTCGCGAAGGTGTATCGGTTCGCCGACTGAGAAAGGCCGGCGGCCGCCGCCTCACGCGAACTCGTCGCCGAGTTCGACGCTCACCTCACGCGGCACGGTCTTGCCGGCCGCGTGCTCCTCTTCCAGCGAACCCAGCATCGCTTCCACATACGCGCGCAGCACCGCGAAGCTGCGGCCCCGCGCGCGCGGCGGCATCGCGCGATAACGCGCGAGCGCGGCGGGCGCGATCGCGATCGTCAGCTCCATCCGGCGCGCCGTCGAGCCGAACCGCATCGCCACCCAATGCACGATGATCCGCGGCACGCCGTTCTCGTCGGGACGCTCGAAAAACTGCGTCTGCTCGGGAAAGAGATCGCTGATCACGCGGGCCAGTTCTTCGATCTCCGCGTTCGCGCACTCGTACTGATAGGCTTCCATGTCGATTGGCCTCGGGCCTTGTCTATTAAGCGATAAGTCTGTTCGAATTCAGGCCGCGCGCACGCCGCGCCGGTGCAATCCGATCAGCACCGCGGCCACGGCGACGCCCGCAACGGCATACATGGCATCGACCGTGACGAGCGAGAGCAGCCCCGCCTGCGACATCGCCGCCGGTACGTCGACGAGTGCATGCGCCGCAATGGCGACGGGCAGTATCGCACGCGAGCCGGCGCGCACGCCGCGCCACATCAGCACGGACAGGCCGAGCTGGAACACCAGCGCTGCCACGCGTTCGACCACGAACACGCCTGCCATGGCCGGCGACAGATTCGCGAGCAGCAGATGAATGCGCATCAGCGCGCCGGGCGGGACGTTGGCCAGATAGCTGTCGAGCTGCCCGCGATTTTCCAGCACGCCGAACACGATCCATTGCGCCTGCACAATCACGCCGACAAGCCATGCTTCGGCACCGCCGTGGCCGAGACCGTACGCAAGCGCCGTCGCATCGCCCGCGCGGCCATTTGAGGTTTCCCGCGAATGGCGCTGCGCCAGCCAGCGCATCGCGATGAAACGCCCCACTTCCTCGCAGATGCCCGCAACAAATACGCCAAAGACGACGAACGCAACCGGGTCCGACAGCCATTCGCTCGTCGCCGGGTTCTGGCGCAACAGATAGTCGTTGAGGGCGCGCTCGATCACCATCGCGGACAATGCGAACACGGCAATGCCCGCAATCGCGTCGCGCCGGTTCAACGCAAACGGCACGCGCCAGCGGCGGTACAGCAAGATGGGAAGCAGCGCGACGACGAGCGTCGCGGCGATGAGCACGGCAAGCGTGATGGGCGATACGGGCAAGGCGGACATGGGCTCGGCGCGGCGGCATGAAACGGCCGCGAACAGTAGGCTAGCCGCGCATTGTAGCGGCGCGGCCGTCCCGATGCCGAATATCCCAACCGCCCCACGCTCAGCGCGCCGTCGACGCGCGCTCGATCAGTTCGCCCGGCAGCAGACAGTCGCGCGCGCCGGACTGCGCGCCGTCGATGCGCTCGTGCAGAAACTCGACGGCCCGATAGCCGATGTCGTAGGTCGGCTGGCGGATCGTCGTGATGCCTGCGAGTTCGGCCCATTCGGGGTCGTCGATCGACAGCAGCGCGACGCGTTTCTGCCAGTTCGCGCCGTGCCGCTGGTTCAGATGCCGCGCGAGGGCCAGCGCGACAAGGCCGTTCGCGGCAAACAGCGCGACGCGCGGCGCCGCCGCGGCGCCGTCGCGCGGCTCGTGCGCAGCGATCGCGGCATCGAGTTCTTCATCTAGCGCGGCCAACGTCTGCGCGAGTTCGTCGGCATCGCCGAGCTCGAGCACGACCGTGCGCCCGCTCACGTGCGGATACTGCGTGAGCGCCCGGTGAAAGGCCGCTTCGCGCTGACGCCGCGAGCTGACCCGCTCGAACGGCTGCACGACGAACCACAGCCGGTCGAAGCCGCGCTCGACGAGATGCCGCGTCGCGAGCACCGTTGCGCCTTCGTTGTCCAGGCCGACCATATCGGTGACGAGCCCTTCGACCGACCGGTCGACCAGCACGGCCGGAATCCCGCCGACGCCGACAGGCCGCAGCGTCTCTTCGCTGACACCGAGCGCGTTGACGATCACGCCTTCGACGCGATACGTGGTAAGCAGTTGCACGAAGCGCCGCTCCATGTCGACTTCGTTCGCGGCGTGGCAGATCAGCGGCATGTAGCCAAGCGCATGACACGCGGCTTCGACGCCTTGCAGCACCTCGACGGAATACGGGTTCGTCAGATCGGCGACGAGCATGCCGATCAGCCGGTTGCGGCCGCGCTTGAGGCCGCGCGCCATCTGGTTCGGCTGGTAGTCGAGCCGCTCGATGGCGGCCTCGATGCGCGCGCGCAGTTGCGGCGACAGCACGCTCAGCTCGCCGTTCAGATACCGCGAGATGCTCGTCTTGCCCGTGCCCGCTTCGCGGGCGACGTCGCTGATGGTTGCGCGGCGGGGCGCGCCGGCCGTGGGTGTGTTCATCGCGAAAGGACTTCGCGGTTGACGATGTTGATTTTCAGCGTGCCGTCGAGCGCGCCGACCAGATTTTCCGCCGCGCAGCGCGCCATCGCGTGGCGCGTCTCGTGCGTCGCCGAGCCGATGTGCGGCAGCGCGACCACGTTGTTCATTTTCAGCAACGGCGACTGCGGATCAAGCGGCTCCTTCTCGAACACATCGAGGCCCGCGCCGTGAATCGTGCCCGCCTGCAACGCTTCGATCAGCGCGCGTTCGTCGACTGTCTGGCCGCGCGACGCGTTGATCAGGATCGCGCTTTTCTTCATCTTGCGCAGCTCGTTCGCGCCGATCATGTGACGCGTTTGCGGCGTCAGCGGCACTTGCAGACAGACGAAATCGGATGTAGCGAGCAGTTCGTCGAGCTCGACGCGGCGCGCGCCGTAGCGCTGTTCCGCTTCCGCGTTCGCACTGCGGTTCGTGTAGAGCACCTTCATGTTGAAGCCGAGCGCCGCGCGCCGCGCGACGGCCCCGCCGATGCGCCCCAGCCCCACGATACCGAGGGTCTTGCCCTGCACGTCGACGCCATACCGCTCTGGCCCGATGCTGGCCGTCCACTCGCCCGCCTTCACCCAGTCAGCGAGTTCGACGACCCGCCGCGCGCTCGCGAGGATCAGCGAGAACACGGTATCCGCCGTGGATTCCGTCAGCACGTCGGGCGTGTGCGCGAGCACGATGCCGCGCTTCGTCAGATCGGCGACGTCGAAGTTGTCGTAGCCGACCGAGATGGTCGACAGCGCCTTCAGCTTCGATGCGCCGTCGAGCATGGCGGGCGTGATCTTCACGCTCGCGCCGATCGCGCCGTCGGCGTCTTTCAGCGCGGCGACGAACGCGTCGTGTTGCGCGGCGTCGGCCTGCATCACTTCGGCATGCTGCTGGAGATACGCGAGCACATCTTCGGGCAGCGGCTTGTACGCGACGATTTTACGTTTCATCGATTCACTTTCCTTGCAGCGGCGTGGCGAGCTTCGGAGTCTGCATCGGCTGCGGCTTGACGGCAAGCGTCAGCACGACGGCCGCGACGAGCGCAACGCTCATGAACACATACGACGCAGCGGGCGACCCCGTCGCGCCATTCAGATAGCCGACGACATACGAACCGACGAACGAACCGAGCGCGCCCATGCTGTTGATCAGCGCCATCGCGCCGCCCGCGACGTTCTTCGGCAGCAGTTCCGGCACGATTGCGAAGAACGGACCGTATGGCGCGTACATCGCAGCACCCGCGATCACGAGCAGCGCATACGACATCCAGAAATGCGTCGAGCCGAGCGCGTACGAACCCGCGAACGCCGCCGCCCCGATCAGCAGGAACGGCCACACGAAAGCACGCCGGTTATTCAGTCTATCCGACGCCCACGACGCCGCCAGCATCGCAATCGTTGCAGCCAGATAGGGCAGCGCGGACAGCCAGCCCGTTTCGACCATGCCGAGCGACGAACCGTTCTTCAGAATGGACGGCAGCCACAGCACGAAGCCGTACACGCCGATGCTCCAGCAAAAATATTGCGCGCACAGCTTCATCACGGCCGGCGTGCGAAACGCCTCGCCGTAGTTGCGCACGGGCTTGATCGCGGCCTGTTCGGCGCGCAGCGTGTCCGCGAGCTGCTTCTTGTCGGCGTCCGAGAGCCACGTCACCTGCTCCGGCTTGTCCTTCACGATGAACCACCAGCACACGGCCCACACGATGGCAGGCACGCCCTCCGCGATGAACATGTGGCGCCAGCCGAACGAGTGCACCAGATAGCCGGACACGACCGACATCCACAGCACCGTCACCGGGTTGCCGAGTATCAGGAACGTATTGGCGCGCGAGCGCTCGCGTTTCGTGAACCAGTTGGCGATGAAGATCAGCATCGCGGGCATCACGGCCGCCTCGACGACGCCGAGCACGAAACGGATCGCCATCAGCGAAGGGATATTGCTCACGACGCCCGTCAGCGCCGCGCAGCCGCCCCACAAAACGAGGCTCCAGAACACGAGCTTCTTGACGCTGCGCCGTTCCGCGTAGATCGCGCCGGGAATCTGGAAGAAGAAGTAGCCGAGAAAGAACAGCGCGCCGATCAGCGACGACAGCCCCTTGCTGATGCCCAGATCCTGATTGATGCCGGCGGCGGCCGCGAAACCGTAGTTCGCGCGGTCGAGATAGGCAAGGCTGTAGGTGATGAACACGATCGGCATGATCGTCCACCAACGGCGAATCGCGAGTGATGAGGACATATGTGTCTCCTGTGTCGCCCGAGGCTGCGCGCGTGCGTCAGCCGGGTTTCGTGCAAGAAGGTCGCCGGCGCGAGCCGGCTTCCCGACGCTGTGCTGCGTGTGCTTCGTGCGCCGCGCTTTTGCTACTGGAGCGATCGCGCGGCCGGGCATCTTGTTGTTGTGTATGTCGTTGTCTTGTTCGACGAGGCTCGCGGGCTTGTCAGGCTGCCAGCACGTCGCGGCTTTCGAGCGCGTCGAGTTCGGCGCGCGTGGGCAGGCCTTCGGAATCGCCGATCACCTGGATGGCCAGCGCGCCGATGCGGTTGCCGCGCGCCACCGCCTGCGGCAGCGTGCGCCCTTCGAGCAGTGCGCTCACGACGCCCACCGCGAAGCCATCGCCCGCGCCGACGGTATCGACGACGTTCTCGACCCGCTGCGCCGCGACGACACCCGCATCCGTCGCCGTGCGGAAGTACGCACCTTGCGCGCCGAGCTTGACGATCACGCCCTTTGCGCCGCGATCGAGGTAAAACTGCGCGATGTCCTCGGCCTTCGTGTAACCCGTCAGGATCTCGCCCTCGCCGATGCCGGGCAGCACCCAGTCGGCGAACGTGGCCAGTTCGTTCAGCGCGGCCGCCATCGCTTCGCGCGACGGCCACAGCGTCGGCCGCAGGTTCGGATCGAACGAGATCGTCTTGCCCGCCTGCCGCATTTCGCGCGCCAGATGGAATGCGAGTTCGCGCGAACTCGCCGAAATGGCGGGCGCCACGCCCGTCAGATGCAGATGGCGCGCGGGCAACACATATTCGGGCACGTAATCGTCGAGCGACAGATGGCTCGCCGCCGAACCCTTGCGAAAATATTCGATGGCGGGATCACTGCCGTCGTCGTTCTTCGACTTCAGCTGAAAGCCCGTCGGATAGCGCGCGTCCGTCATCACGCAGCCCTGGTCGATGTGCTCCTTCGCGAGCGTGTCGCGCACGAACTGGCCGAACGAATCGGCGCCGACGCGGCTCATCCAGCCCACCTTGAAGCCCAGACGCGAGAGGCCGATCGCGACGTTGAGGTCGGCGCCCGCGATGCGCTTCGTGAACTGGCCGACGCCCGCGAGCGCGCCCGTTTCGGCCGCGACGAACATCGCCATCGCTTCGCCGTAGGTGATGACATCGAGTGTCGGATGCATGGGGTCTCCTCTTGATTCAGTCGAGTTCAGTCGATGTGCGCCGTGTTCAGATGGACGCGAGCCAGGCGACGTAGTGCGGCGCGTCGGCGGCGACGCGGGCGGCGTCGAACGGAAATTCGATTCCGCGCGGCACGTCGCGCGGCAGAAGCGATAACACGGCGGCGAACAGGGGATCGTCGGCGGCGGGCGCAGCGGCGAAACGGCGCGCGCCTTCGCCCGTCACCGCCTTGCAATGGACGTACTCGACATGCGGCGCAAGCCGGTGCGCCGCTTCGACAGGATCGACGCCCGGCCATTGCCAGTTGCCGATATCGAATGTCATGCCCAGCAGGCGGTTGCGGTTTTCTTTTGCGAGCGCGCTGAAGAGTCCGTCGAACTGCTCGAGCGAGCCGCCGCGCGCCATCTGCCCGTTCTCGACGACGAGGCGCGCGGCGACGCCTTTCATGCAGGCCGCGAGCGCGTGGCGCTCGGTGCGGCCCGCGAAGCCGCCCAGCTGCAGCTTGACGAAGCGCGCGCCGAGTGCCGTCGCTTCGATCAGCGCCTCGCGCAGCGCGGGTTCGTCGAGCGCACCGTCGGCAGCGTATAGCTCGGCGGGCGTCGAATAGACGGACCACATGCCGCGTGCAGCGATGTCGGCGCCGAGCGCCCGTAGCGCTTCAGGCGATGCCTGCGCGTCCAGCGCGAACAGCTCGCGGCGCACCTCGAAGCCTGCGGCGCCCGCTTGCGCCGCCGAATTCAGCCACGCGTGATGACCGTCCCTGCGGATCGCATCCGCCCCAAACGCACTCGCGACGATAACGACTTCCGGCATGCTAGACCCTGCTTTCGTCCCTAAAACAGTCTTTGGAATCGGTTCCAAAGATCGAAATTAAAAAAGCGCGGTAGCGCTGGATGGGAATACTGCGCTGCGTTTCACGCCCGCGCCATAGTGGTAATCCCTAAAGATGGGGGTCGCCCGCCTGCGCCCGCGCGCCGCCGTCCAGGCACAGTTCGAGAAAGCGCCCCACGAGCCGCGACGGCGCGCTTGCGTGCGGAACGAGAATCGAGAAACGACGCGTGAGCGGCTCCGGCCCGATCGGCAGACGGCACAGCGTCTCGTTCTCGTGACGCATCGACATGGCCGACACGAAGCCGACGCCCATGCCCGCACGCACCGCCTCCTTCACGCCCTCGACGCCCGCGATCGCCAGCGCGACGCGCATCGGCACGCCCGCGCGCGCGAACGCGCGCTCGATCAGCTGACGCACGCCGGAGCCTTCCTCACGCAGTACGAGCGCCTGCGCGCCGAGGTCCGCGAGCGTGACGGTTTGACGGCCCGCGAGCGCGAGCGGATGCGAGCGGGGCATGATCGCCACGATTTCGTCTTCGTGCCACGGATGCACGACGGTGTCCGGTGGCAGATCGGCGCCGACCTGCCCTTCGACCAGCGCGATATCGAACGATCCGAGCGCGCCGACGATATCGGCCGTGTTGCCGTCGTCCGTATGCAGCGTGACGTCGGGGTGAAGCCGCGCAAACGCGGCGATCAAATACGGCAGCAGATAGCTCGCGGGCGTGGTGCTCGCGCCGATGCGCAGCGTGCCCTGCTCCATGCCGCGCAGCGCGTCGCGATACGCGTGCGCCTGACGAAAGGTGTCGCGCAGGCGCGCCGCGTAGCTCGCGAGCTGCTCGCCGGCGGGCGTGAGCCGCACGCCGCGGCCGTCGCGCAGATACAGCGGCTCGCCGAATTCGTCCTGCAGTTGGCGCAGCTGACCCGACACGGCGGGCTGCGACAGGTGCAGCGCGACAGCAGCTCGGCTGATATTGCGATGCTCGGCGACAGCGGCGAACGTTATAAGCTGATCCGGGGTCATGGCGTCAATCTATCAGATTGTCCGATATATTTCATTCTAAATCACGATTTCTCATATTCATATATCTAAATTAGGATTAGCCCATCGACACATACCGTTTCACGCAGCCTTTCCCAAGAGGTTGAAGCCCATGTCCACCGTTCACACCCACGCCGCTCCTGCCGCCGCCTCATCGACGCGCGGCCAGATCAACGGCATTTTGTTCGTCGCGTTGTTCGCCGCCGCCGTCACGCGCATCGCCGCGATTCCCGCTATCGCCAATCTCGGCATCAGCCCGCTGATCGTCGGCATCATCGGCGGGATGCTGTACGGCAACGCGTTGAAAGACGGCATGCCCGAAAGCTGGGCCGCCGGCGTCAATTTCTCGGCGCGCAAGCTGCTGCGCATCGCCGTTGCATTTTTCGGGCTGCGCGTGAGCATCCAGGAAATCGCGCAGGTCGGCTTGCCGGGTCTCGTCGAATCGCTGTTGATCGTCGTCAGCACGCTCGTCATCGGTACCTGGGCGGGCATGAAGCTGATGAAGCTCGACCGCGACAGCGCGTTGCTGACGGCAGCGGGCAGCGCGATCTGCGGCGCGGCCGCCGTGCTCGCGTTCGAATCGACGCTGCAGTCGAAGCCGCACAAGAGCGCGATGGCAGTGGGCAGCGTCGTGCTGTTCGGCACGCTCTCGATGTTCCTTTACCCCGCGCTGCTGCGCGCCGGCATCCTCCACCTCGACACGACGGGCGTGGGCCTCTTCTTCGGCGGCACGATCCACGAAGTCGCGCAGGTGGTCGGCGCCGCGAGCAACGTCAGCCCGGAAGCGACGCATATCGCCACCATCGTCAAGATGACCCGCGTGATGCTGCTCGTGCCCGTGCTGCTGGTGGTCGGCATGTGGGTGAGCCGCGCGGCGCGCGGCACCCAGCCGAGCGGCGCAGCGCCGCGCAAGCTCGCCGTGCCCTGGTTCGCCCTCGGCTTTCTCGCCTGCGTCGCGGTGAACTCGCTGCATGTGCTGCCCGAAGCCGCCACCAGCACGATCAACATGCTCGACACGTTTGCACTGACAATGGCCATGACCGCGCTCGGCATCGAAACGCGTCTCTCGCAGATTCGCGACGCCGGTCCGCGCGCCCTGTCCACGGGCCTGATCCTCTACGTGTGGCTCTTCGCAGGCGGTCTCGGTATCACATGGCTCGTCCAGCACCTGCTCGGCTAACACGCCCCTCGTTGCATGCAAGCCCCGCCTCGCGCGGGGCTTTCGTGCTTTCTGGCATTTGGCCACCGGATGGCGCCAAGACGGCCCTTCGCCTTGCTGCATCGAGCGCATCAGATACATCAGGCGCACCAATGTCCCGCATCGCGCGGCATACTTCTAGCTCCCTTGCGTGTTCAGGCGCGGCGCGATCCGGCGCCGCCGACAACCGAATGAGGACCGAGCGATGACTTACCGACTCTATTACTGGGACGGCCTGCAGGGCCGCGGCGAATTCGTGCGGCTCGCCCTCGAAGAAGCGGGCGCGGACTATATCGAAGTGGCGCGCGGCGACGAACAGGACGATCTCGGCACGGGCGCGATGATCGACGTGATGAACAGCAAGTCGGAGCCGTATCCGCCGTATGCGCCGCCGTTTCTGCAGGACGGCGACCTGATCGTGTCGCAGACGTCGAACATCCTGTTCTATCTCGGCCCCCGGCTGAATCTCGCGCCGTCCGTCGAAAGCCTGCGCTACGTCGCGAACGGCCTGCAATTGACCATCGCCGACATGGTCACGGAAGCGCACGACACGCACCATCCGCTCGCCTCCGGCATGTACTACGAGGAACAGAAAGACGCCGCGAAAGTTCGCGCGACGGATTTCATCGACCATCGGATTCCGAAATTCATGCGCTACTTCGAGCGCGTGCTGAAGCAGAACCCCGCGGGCGACACGCATATGGTCGGCGACACGCTCACGTACGTCGACCTGTCGATGTTCCAGCTGATCGACGCGTTGCATTACGCGTTTCCGCGCGCGATGAAACATTTCGGCGAGCACTACCCGAAGCTCGCCGCACTTCACGATGCCGTGCTCAAGCGGCCGAACGTCGCCGCGTATCTGGAATCGGATCGCCGTTTGCCGTACAACGAAACCTGTGTGTTCCGCCATTACCCCGAACTCGACAAGGACGTGCGCTGACGATGAACTGAGATCGCCCTTTCTTCACGCCCGACGGCGCGCAGGTGGATCAGGCGCGCCGCCCTCGACAACCTGTCGCGCGATTGGCATACGATTCACATACGATCCAGCGCACAAGACCAACTCGAAAAACCGCTCCTTGCCGTGCTTTCATTCCTGCTGAAACTGCGTACCCGCGCTGCCGCCCTGTTCCGTCTGTCCGATGCGCACACGATGCTGCTGTGGTCGGTGATCGTCGGCATCGCGGGCGCGTTCGCCACGATCGCGTTTCGCAACGGCATCGATCTGGTGCAGCGCATTCTCACGGGCGGCGACGGCAGTCTCGTCGAGATGGCGCGACGTCTGCCCGTGCCGGTGCGCATCGTGCTGCCGGCGTTCGGCGGGCTGATCGCGGGCTTCGTGCTGCTGTTCGCGCGGCGCGGCGTCGACAAGAAGCTGCATACCGATTACATGGAAGCCGTCGTGATCGGCGACGGCGTCGTGCCCGTGCGCCTGAGCCTGTGGCGCAGCGTGTCGTCGCTGTTCACGATCGCGAGCGGCGGCTCGATCGGGCGCGAAGGTCCGATGGTGCAACTGGCCGCGCTGTGTGCGTCGCTGATCGGACGCGTCGTGCATTTCGATCCGCCGCGCCTGCGGCTGCTCGTTGCGTGCGGCGCGGCGGCGGGCATTACGTCCGCGTACAACGCGCCGATTGCGGGCGCGTTCTTCGTCACCGAGATCGTGCTCGGCTCGATCGCGATGGAGAGCTTCGGACCTGTCGTGGTGGCGTCGGTGGTCGCGAACATCGTGATGCGCGAATTCGCCGGCTATCGGCCGCCTTACGAAATGCCCGTATTCCCGCCCGTCACGGGGCTCGAAGTGCTGCTGTTCGTCGCGCTCGGCCTGCTGTGCGGCGCGGCGGCGCCGCAGTTCCTGCGGCTCATCGATACGAGCAAGGCCGCTTTCCAGCGCCTTCCCGTGTCGGTGCCCGTGCGGCTCGCGCTCGGCGGCCTCGTTGTCGGCATTCTGTCCGTGTGGACGCCCGAGGTGTGGGGCAACGGCTATAGCGTCGTCAATTCGATCCTGCATTCGCCGTGGACGTGGACGGCACTCGTCGTCGTGCTGGTGTTCAAGCTGATCGCGACGGCGGCCACCGTCGGCTCGGGTGCCGTGGGCGGCGTGTTCACGCCGACGCTGTTCGTCGGCGCGGCGCTCGGCTCGCTGTTCGGACTCGGCATGCACGCGCTGTGGCCGCACGGCACGTCCGCGCCGTTCGCCTATGCGATGGTCGGCATGGGCGCGTTCCTCGCAGGCGCGACCCAGGCGCCGCTGATGGCCATCCTGATGATCTTCGAAATGACGTTGAGCTATCAGGTCGTGCTGCCGCTGATGCTGTCGTGCGTGGTCGCGTACTTCGCGGCGCGCGCGATCGGCAAGACCTCGATGTACGAAATCACGCTGCATCGCAACCGCGAGGAAAAAGAGCGGCTGCGGCTTCGCGCGACGCAGATGCGCGAATTGATCCGCCCGCCGCAAACGGTGGTGCAGCCCGATGCGAGCGTGCAGGACATGACGCGCGTGTTCCTCGAATATCCCGTCAAGTATCTGTACGTGACGGATGAGGCCGGCTGCTTCCTCGGCGTGGTCGCGCTGAAGGACATCACGTCGGATCTGCTCGACAAGCGCGATACGTCGACCAAAACGGCCGCCGACTACCTGCAGCCGCACTTCGACGTGCTCACGCCCGACATGCCGCTTGGCGTCGCGCTCCAGCATTTCATGGCGTTCCAGGGCGAGCGGCTGCCCGTCGTCGAGAGCACGTCGCGGCCGACGCTGGCGGGCGTCGTCTACAAGACCTCGCTGCTCGATGCGTATTTCCGGATGAACCCGGCGCGCTAGGCCTCTTGCCGCGCACGCGGCACGCGTCAGCAGGAGGTGGCGCGACCTGTCACGACGCGATGCAAGGCGGCCTGCCCGGCGCATGGCAAAGCGCGGCAGTTTCCCTACAATGAATTGACCACGAAGTTCACCACAAGCGAGCCGCATCCCGCGATGCACGGCGTCGAGCAGCGCCGGCGGCGATGACGCGCTTTCGCGAACGGGAGCGAAGATGAGCGAACCGTCCACCGATGCCGTGCGCCGCGATCACGCCGGCTGGATTTTCGTGCACCTCGAAGGCGAGCCATACGATCGCGGCGAGCAGCACGGCCAGTTGCTCGCGGTCGAGATCCAGAACGCGATCCGCACCGCCCGCTATCTCGCGAAATGGGACACGGGCGAAGATTTCGATACCTTCGTCGACGCCGCCGTCGAGCAGTTCGCGCCGCGCCTCGATACCGAATTCACCGATGAAATCCAGGGCATCGCCGACGGCGCGAAACTGTCGTTCGCCGAAGTGCTGGCATGGAACGGCTACATGGACCTGCTGCAAAGCTGGTGGCCGCAGCATGCCGCGCAGCAGAAGCCGCAGCTCGGCCTGAAACCGTGGCGCGGCCGGCGTGGCCATCATTGCAGCGCGTTCATCGCGACGGGCAACGTGACGCGCGACGGCGGCATCGTGATGGCGCACAACTCATGGGACCGCTACGCGGCGGGCGACGCGTTCAACGTCGTGTTCGACATCGCGCCCGAATCCGGCAACCGCATCCTGATGCAAGGCTTGCCTGGCTGCATTTCGAGCCTCACGGATTTCTGGGTCACGTCGGCGGGCTTGATGGTGACGGAGACGACGATCTCGAACTTCGTCGGCTACAACCCGTCGGGCGCGCCGGAGTTCTACCGCTCCCGGCGCGCGGCTCAGTATGCTGACAGCATCGGCGCGTGGTGCGAGATGTTCGCGCTCGCGAACAACGGCGGCTACGCGAACAGCTGGCTCCTCGGCGACATCAAGACAGGCGAGATCGCCCGCTACGAACTCGGTCTGCACTATTCCGGCTTCGAGAGCACGAAAGACGGCTTCTACAGCGGCTACAACACGGCCACCGATCTGAAGATCCGCAACCAGGAATGCACGGGCGAAGGCGAGGACTACACCGACGTGCGCCGCAACGGCGCGCGGCGGCTGCGCTTCATGCAGTTGGAGGAATTGCATCGCGGCCGGATCGACGTCGAGCTGGCGAAGCAGATGATCGCCGATCATCACGATGTCTACCTCGACCGGCCCGACAACCCGTGCTCGCGCACGATCTGCGGCCACCTCGAACTCGACGACCAGCGCTTCGGCGGCTCGGACCACGGGCCGTTCAATCCGTGGGGCGCAAACGACGGCAAAGTGGTCGACAGCGAGATGGCTCGCGAGATGGCCTTTTTCGCGCGTTGGGGCCATCCGTGCGGCCGACCATTCGACGCGCAGGCGTTCATGAAACGCCATCCGCAGTGGAACTGGCTGAACGGCTACATGCGCGACCGGCCGTCGTGGCCGTGGACGCGTTTCGACGTGCTGCGCTGAACGCGGCCGCCCTTCGGCTGCGGCGGGGTTAATGCGACCCGCTTTCTACATACGGGATGCAGGGTGCATCGAGCGGCCATGCCGGAGGCCCAGCCCGCTTGCGTCGCCCGGCGCCGAACGCGCGCGTAACATCCCGCATCGGACTCCAATTCCGCGCTTCGCGACGCTCTCCAGCGCTTGTAAAAGTAACTGGCGTAATATGGAGGGACCGCGCGGTGTTCGCAGACGGCAGCCGCGCGAAAGCGGCGTCCGTTCGTCGTCATGGGAATGGCATACCGCTTGCGTGCAGTTCCAGCGCTGCCTGCCATAAGGAGGGTCGAGCATGAAAACCTCGACGCTGTTGATCATGGTGACGTTGTCAGCTTCGTGTTTCGCCGCGCCCGTGCATACGGCGACGGACGGCACGATCGACACAGCCGCCGCCCGCGCCAATGCCGCCCCCGTCGCGCCTGCCGCGCCGGACGTCGCGGCCCAGTCGGACATCCGGCCGGAACGATGGGAGCACATTGCGCTACCGAAATCGCGGCATCTGGAACGCGGCTTTGTGGCACAGGACGAACACCTGCAGACATGACGGCGCGACACACCAAGATCAGCTGCACGTCCTGGCGTGCTCGCATCGACAATTTTCAGAACAAGGGAGTGCGAGCATGACGGGAACGGGATCGGCTATTCCGGGTGAATCGATTGACCTGCAGATCGCAGATGTCCTGAGCAGTGTCACCTATCCGCTCAACAAGGACGCGCTCGTCGACGCCGCGCGCGAAGCCGGCGCGAGCAACGAAGTGCTCGCGATGCTCGATGGCCTGCCCGAGCAGGACTACACGGATATCGAGTCGGTGACGAAGCTGATCGGCAGCAATTTCGGGCCAGGACTTGGCATCTGACGGGTTGGGCATGCACGAGCGCGACATGTCCGCGGCCACTGCGGCCACGTTTCCCGCGGACGCCGATCCGTCCTTTCCGCGCACTCGCGACTGGATCAGGCGCGCGCCGGCGCAAGGCGGCGTCGAGCGCATCGAGGCATTTTTTCAGCACAACGGCTATGCGCTGCACCGGCACGACACGTACGCGATCGGCCGCACGCTCGCCGGCGTGCAGAGCTTTCACTATCGGCACAGCGTGCGCAACAGCCTGCCCGGCGGCACGATGGTGCTGCATCCCGACGAATCGCACGACGGCCAGGCCGGCACCGAAGAAGGCTTTCGATACCGGATGATTTACGTCGAACCCGCGCTCTTTCAGGCGGCGCTCGGCGGCAAGCCGCTGCCGTTCATCGAAGGCGGCCTGTCGACTGATCCGCGTCTCGCGGCGGCGACGGAAGCGCTGCTGCCAGGCATCGACCGCGCCATGGACCCGCTTGAGCAGGACGACGCCCTGTTCGATCTCGCGCACGCGCTCGACGCCGTATCGGGCGCCCGTCCGCTGCGCGCATCCGCCGACTATCGGGCCGCGATGCTCGCGCGCGACTACCTGCATGCGGCGCTCGAGCGTCCCGTCACGCTCGACGAACTGGCCGCCGCGAGCGGCCGCGACCGCTGGAGCCTGTCGCGCGATTTTCGGGCGTTCTTCGGCACGAGTCCGCACCGCTATCTGACGATGCGCCGGCTCGACGCCGCGCGCCGTGCGATGCTCGGCGGCACGCCGCTCGTCGATGCCGCAGCCGCCGCCGGTTTCGCGGATCAAAGCCACATGACGCGGCACTTCGCGGCCGCGTATGGCGTCACGCCGTCGCGCTGGCTGCGGATGCTCGCCGCGCAGGCACGCTGACACGGCGCCGACGTCCGCCGCACCGCACCGGCCCTGCACAAACGTTCAAGACGCTGCGCGAGCGCGTGACTACACTCGGTTGCATCGACTTCGAACCGGGAGACATCATGTCGTCAGCGCACTACCAGTCCATCAATTTCGCGGACAAACTGAGCCGCATCCATGACCATTGGCAACCGCGCGTGGTGGCCGAGATGAACGACTATCAGTTCAAGATCGTGAAGATCGCGGGCGATTTTCTGTGGCACGAACACGCCGATACGGATGAGACGTTCATCGTGCTCGACGGCGAATTGCGCATCGACTTTCGCGACGGCGCAGTGACGCTGCGCGCGGGAGAAATGTTCGTCGTGCCGAAGGGCAAGGAGCACAAGCCGTACGCACAAGACGAAGTGAAGATGCTGCTGATCGAGCCGCGCGGCGTGAAGAATACGGGCGGCGAAACGAACGAGCGCACGGCGCAAAACGACGTCTGGATTTGAGCGACTGCCGAGTCGATCCCCAGGCCGATCCGCCGCGTCAGTCCGTGGAGTTGTCCGTTGCGCTATCTGCTGCGTCAGTCATCGTCCTGCCGAATACGACGCGCGCGAAGAAACTGCCGAGCACTTCTTCCGCGCGCTCGCCCGAAAAGCGCTGCGGATCGACCGTAAAGAAAAACTGCATGCCGTCGCACAACCCCATCAAACCGACCGCCAGCGTCGGCGCGGGCAACGGCAGCGGCGTGCCGACGCGCACCGAAAACTCCGTGATGTACGCCGACAACTGGTCGAGCTTCTCGTGCATGAACGCATTGAAGCGAACGCGGAATCGCGCGTCGCGGGCGGCGAGCAGCTTGGCCTCCGCCCACAGCAGGAAGCACTTGTTCTCGCTCGGCATGCGGCTGTAGTAGCGCAGCACGCTCGCCTCCATTTCCTCGCGGGTCGCGTTCTCCTCGAAGATGCTTTGCAGATCTGCCTGCATCGACTCGTGATCGCGCCGCAGCAGTTCCAGAAATAGCTCCGGCTTGCTGCGGAAGTTCGAATAGAACGCGCCGCGCGTGTAGCCCGCCGCTTCGGCGATGTCCTCGACGCTCGCCGCGACGAATCCCTTCTTCATGAAAATGGCCTGCGCAGCATCGAGCAGACGCTGGCGCGTCTGGTCTTTGCTCTGTTCGCGGGTGAGTCGTATGCGTTTCATATTTAACAGTCTAGCATCGATGCGTCACCAGATTCAGTTTTGCATTCAGATACATGATTGTATTAGAATTCAGCCCACCATCTGAAGCAATACGTGCATCACCTGGTGAAGCAATGCGCGAAACGATGCGGCATGCATTCGCGTCGGCGCTTTGCCCCACGTTGTCGGTAGCCCTCTGGCCTGCCGCATCCGTTTGTATCTGAGCCTTGGGGGCATCGTGAGTCGTTCCCGTCGTAGCGCGCCATCTTCAGCGCGCAAGCTGTTCGGTCTTCCCGTTTCGTCGCTGTCGATACGCCGTACGTCGATCTCTGCACTGTTCGTCGCGGGCGCGTTGACGCTCGCCGCGTGCCACAACAAGGATGCCGCCGCGCCAGCGCCGCGGCTCGTGGTCGCCGTGGCCGTGCATGCCGATGGGCTGCCGCTCGCCGCCTCGCTGCCGGGCGAAGTGCAGGCGCGTTACTCGACGCCGCTGTCGTTCCGCGTCGCCGGCAAGATCATCGACCGGCGCGTGCGTCTTGGCGACGTCGTGCAGAAGGGCCAGATCGTCGCGCACCTCGATCCCGCCGACGCGCAGAAGAACGCCGCCAGCGCCGCCGCGCAACTCGAAGCCGCGCAGCACCGGCTCGTGTATGCGAGCAGCAGCTCGAGCGCGACCGCGCGCAGGCGCGCGAAAACCTGATCGCGCAGACGCAGCTGGAGCAGACGGAAGACGCATATGCGTCGGCGGCGGCGCAGCGCGATCAGGCGGCGCAGCAGGCCGCGCTCGCGAAAGACCAGCTCCAGTACACGACGCTCGCCGCCGATCACGCGGGCGTCATCACGGCTGAGCAGGCGGACACGGGGCAAAACGTAACGGCGGGACAGGCCGTCTACAACCTGGCCTGGACAGGCGACGTCGATGTCGTCTGCGACGTGCCCGAAGGCGCCCTCGCGTCGCTGCGCGTCGGCACGCTCGCGACCGTCAAGCTCGGCGCGCTGCCCGGCCGCACGTTCAAGGCGCGCATCCGCGAACTGTCGCCCGCCGCCGATCCGCAAAGCCGCACGTATCGAGCGAAACTGACCCTCGATCAACCCGGCGCAGACGTGCGCCTCGGCATGACGGCCGATATCGACTTCGCGCACGACAACGCCGCGACTCACGCCTCGCTCTACACGCTGCCCGCCACTGCCCTCTTTCATGACGGCGCGCAGCCCGCCGTGTGGATCGTGAAGAGCGGCAGCGATCAGCTCGAATTGCGTCGCGTGCAGGTCGCGCAGTACGCCGAGCGGACCGTGGCGATTTCGCAGGGATTGAACGAAGGCGAGCGCGTCGTGTGGCAAGGCGTGCATACGGTGACAGCGGGCGAAAAGGTCCGTGTCGTGCCGCCGCTGCATCCCGAGGATTTCGCGTCATGACTGCAGCGTACGACGAAGAAGGACGCTTCAACCTGTCCGCGTGGGCGCTGCGTCACCAGGCGCTGGTCGTGTTCCTGATCACGCTCGCGACCGCGTTCGGCATCCTCGCCTACACGAAGCTCGCGCAATCGGAAGATCCGCCCTTCACGTTTCGCGTGATGGTGATCCGCACGTTCTGGCCCGGCGCGACCGCGCGTCAGGTGCAGGAGGAAGTCACCGATCGCATCGGCCGCAAGCTGCAGGAAACGCCCGCCATCGATTTTCTGCGCAGCTACTCGCGTCCCGGCGAATCGCTGATCTTCTTCACGATGAAGGACTCCGCGCCCGTCAAGGACGTGCCCGAAACGTGGTATCAGGTGCGCAAGAAAGTCGGCGACATCGCGCAGACGTTGCCGCAAGGCGTGCAAGGCCCGTTCTTCAACGACGAATTCGGCGACGTCTACACGAACATCTACACGCTGGAAGGCGACGGCTTTTCCGCCGCGCAACTGCACGACTACGCGGACGAATTGCGCACGGTGCTGCTGCGCGTGCCGGGCGTCGGCAAGGTCGACTATTTCGGCGACCCCGACCAGCACATCTATGTCGAGATCACGAACACGCAGTTGACGCGCCTGGGCATTTCGCCGAACCAGCTCGCGCAGGCGATCAACTCGCAGAACAGCGTGTCGCCGTCGGGCACGCTCACGACCTACGACGATCGCGTATTCGTGCGTCCCACGGGTCAATTCAAGGATCTGAACGCGCTCGCCGACACGCTGATCCGCATCAATGGCCGCTCGTTCCGGCTCGGCGACATCGCGACCATCAAGCGCGGCTACGACGATCCGCCCGTCACGCAGATGCGCTTTCAGGGCAAGCCCGTGCTCGGCATCGGCGTGACGATGCAGACGGGCGGCGACGTCATACAGCTCGGCAAGGCGCTCGACGCGAAGATGACGGATCTGCAGGCGCACTTGCCTGCGGGGCTGAAGCTCGTCGAAGTGTCGAGCATGCCGCATGCGGTCTCGCGTTCCGTCGACGATTTTCTCGAAGCCGTCGCCGAAGCGGTGGCGATCGTGCTGGTAGTGAGCCTCGTGTCGCTGGGCGTGCGCACGGGGATGGTCGTCGTGATCTCGATCCCTGTCGTGCTCGCGGTCACGGCGCTGTGCATGTATCTGTTCGATATCGGTCTGCACAAGGTGTCGCTCGGTACGCTGGTGCTCGCGCTGGGCCTGCTCGTCGACGACGCCATCATCGCCGTCGAAATGATGGCCGTGAAGCTCGAGCAAGGCTGGAACCGCACGCGCGCTGCCGCGTACGCCTACACCAGCACGGCGTTTCCGATGCTGACGGGCACGCTCGTCACCGTCTCCGGCTTTCTGCCCATCGCGCTCGCGAAGTCGAGCACGGGCGAATATACGCGCTCGATTTTCGAGGTGTCGGCGATTGCGCTGATCGCGTCGTGGCTTGCCGCTGTCGTGCTGATTCCAATGCTCGGCTATCACCTGTTGCCCGAGCGCAAGCGCGCGGCACACGAGCCCGAAGATCACGAACACGACATCTACGAAACGCGCTTCTATCGGCGGCTCACGGGCTGGATCAGCTCGTGCATCGAGCGGCGCTTTGTCGTGCTCGCGATCACCGTGATCCTGTTCATCGTATCGCTTGCGGGCTTCACGCTCGTGCCGCAGCAGTTCTTTCCGAGTTCGGACCGTCCCGAACTGCTCGTCGATGTGCGGCTGCCCGAAGGCGCATCGTTCGAAGCGACGCTGCGCCAGGCGCAACGCATCGAAAAAGCCCTTGAAGGCAGGCCTGAGATCGATCATTCGGTGAACTTCGTCGGCTCAGGCGCGCCGCGTTTCTATCTGCCCCTCGACCAGCAATTGCAGCAGCCCAACTTCGCGCAGTTCGTGATTACGGCGAAGTCGGTCGAAGACCGCGAAAAGCTCGCGCGCTGGCTCGAGCCGACACTGCGCAATGACTTCCCGGCGATCCGCACGCGCCTGTCGCGCCTCGAAAACGGCCCGCCCGTCGGCTATCCCGTGCAGTTTCGCGTGAGCGGCGACGACATTGCGACGGTGCGCGGTATCGCCGAGAAAGTGGCCGCGACGATGCGCGCGAACGCCGGCACCGCGAATGTGCAGTTCGATTGGGACGAGCCCGCCGAGCGCTCGGTGCGCTTCGAGGTCGATCAAAAGAAGGCGCGGGAACTCGGCGTGACATCGGCGGATGTCTCGAGCTTCCTCGCGATGACGCTGTCCGGCTACACGGTCACGCAATACCGCGAGCGCGACAAGCTGATCAGCGTCGATCTGCGCGCGCCGAAGAACGAGCGCGTCGACCCGTCGCAGTTGCTGACGCTCGCGATGCCGACACCCAACGGCGCGGTGCCGCTCGGCACACTCGGGCGCATGCGCGACGACCTCGAATATGGCGTGATCTGGGAGCGCGACCGTCAACCGACGATCACCGTGCAGTCCGATGTGCGCGGCAACGCGCAAGGCATCGACGTCACGCATGCCGTCGACAAACAGCTCGCGCAAATCCGCTCGACGCTGCCCGTCGGCTACCGGATCGAAATCGGCGGCTCGGTCGAGGAAAGCGCAAAGGGACAGACGTCGATCAACGCGCAGATGCCCATCATGATCATCGCCGTGCTGACGCTGCTGATGATCCAGTTGCAGAGCTTCGCGCGCGTGCTGATGGTCGTGCTGACGGCGCCGCTCGGGCTGATCGGCGTGGTCGCGACGCTGCTGCTGTTCGGCAAGCCGTTCGGCTTCGTCGCAATGCTCGGCGTGATCGCGATGTTCGGCATCATCATGCGCAACTCGGTGATTCTCGTCGATCAGATCGAGCAGGACATCGCGCAGGGACACAAGCGCTTCGATGCCATCGTCGGCGCGACGGTGCGGCGTTTCCGTCCCATCACGCTGACGGCGGCCGCCGCCGTGCTCGCGCTGATTCCGCTGCTGCGCTCGAACTTTTTCGGACCGATGGCGACGGCGCTGATGGGCGGCATCACCAGCGCGACGGTGCTCACGCTGTTCTATCTGCCCGCGCTGTATGCCGCCTGGTTCCGCGTGCGGGGCGACGAGCGCGATCCGAAGCCTGACGCATCCGCTCATTCGGGGAATTGATCATGATCCGCACTTCTTTGTCCGTGGCTGCGGCCCTGTTGACGACGGCCTGTTCGTTCGGCCCGAACGGCGATCCGCCCGCGATGCCCGAGCCTGCGCACTACGGCGCCGATCCGCAGCCGACGCAAACCGTGCCCGCGCAAGGCGTCACGCAGCAGTTCGTTGCTGGCGCGAAGGCGGTGCCGCAGTGGTGGCGCCTGTTCGAATCGGAGCAACTGAACGCGCTCGTCGATGAGGGCTTGCACATCAGCCCGACGCTCGCCGCCGCCGACAAGAGCCTCACGGCCGCGCGCGAGCAGTTGCGCGCGCAGATCGGCAGCAACATGCTGCCGACCATCGACGCGGGCGGCCAGGCCTCGCGCCAGCGCGCGCTGGCGATTCCTGAAATCGGTCCGAATACATTTCTCTACAACGTGTTCGTCGGCCAGTTGCAGGCGCAGTACACGTTCGACATCTTCGGCGCATCGCGGCTCGCGAATGCGGCGCTGGCGTCGCGCGTGAACGTGCAGGCCTATCAGTTCGATGCCGCGCGCCGCGCGCTGGCGGCGAACATCGTGACGGCGGCGATCTCGGCGGCGATGCTCGATGCACAGGTACGGACGACGGAGCGGCTCGTGACGCTCGCCAACGAACAGGCGCGCGACACGCAACGCCGCTACGATCTCGGCGCCGTGCCGCATGGCGATCTGCTCAATGCGCAGCAGAACGCGGCATCGCTTGCGGCGAGCCTGCCCGGCGCGCGCCAGCAACTGCTGACGACGCGCACGCGCTCGCCGTGCTGCTCGGCCGCACGCCGGATCAGGCGCCCGCGCCGCTGGATCTTGCGTCGTTGCATGTGCCGGAGCAGGTCCCCGTGTCGGTGCCTTCGGATCTGCTGAAAGCACGCCCCGACATTCAGGCCGCCGACGCGACGCTCAAGGCGGCGGCCGCCGATGTCGGCGTCGCGACGGCGCAGATGTTTCCGAGCCTGACACTGAACGCGTCGATGGGCCAGGGCGGGTTTAGCTGGCCCGTGGCGCTGTCGGGTGCGGGCGCGATCTGGAGCATTGGCGCGTCGCTGTCGCAGCCCATTTTCCATGGCGGCGCGCTGTTCGCGCAGCGGCGTGCGGCTCTCGCGTCGTACGAAGCCGCGACGTCGCAGTACAAGCAGACGGTGCTCGCCGCGTTTCAGAATGTCGCCGATACATTGGCCGCGCTCGAACATGACGCGCAATCGCTCGATGCCGCGAATATCGCGGCGCACGCCGCGCAGCGTTCGTTCGATGAGACGTCGGCGCGATATCGGCTGGGCGCCGTGCCCGTGGCGGCGTCGCGTTCCAGCGAGCAGCAGTATCGCAACGCGAGGCTCGATGAAATTCGTTATACGGGTGCGCGGTTGAATGACACGGCGGCGCTGTTTCAGGCGATGGGCAATCCGCCGCCTTCGGGTGATGAGCAGTCGGTTTCTGCTGCGGGTGCAGGCGTTGTGCAGTGAAGCTGCGGAGGGTGGATGGTTATAGCGAGCACAAAAAAACGCCCATGACTTCCATCATGGGCGTTTCTCCAT
Source organism: Paraburkholderia bengalensis (assembly GCF_037126505.1). Classification (NCBI taxonomy): domain Bacteria; kingdom Pseudomonadati; phylum Pseudomonadota; class Betaproteobacteria; order Burkholderiales; family Burkholderiaceae; genus Paraburkholderia; species Paraburkholderia bengalensis. Next base: position 84,797 of record NZ_JACFYJ010000014.1, on the reverse strand, counting down.
CTGCAGCCGTTCAGCGCAACATCACGGCTTGTTCGACTCGAACAGATCCATGATCTGCTTCTTCTCCGTCGACGTCACGTTCGGCGGCGGCGCGGGAGGCGTCATTCCCGCCGGCCCGACGGTCCCGACAGCATCGCCGCCGCTAGCCAGCGGATTCGCCGAATCCATCCCGATGCTCGCGACAAAGCCCGCACCCGGCGTCATGTCGGCGTAGAACAGCTCGCCGTCGACGGTCGTCACGCCCGGCGGCATTTCCGGCTCCGCTTGCGGCACGCCGCGCAACGCACGCTGCATGTACTCGACCCAGATAGGCAGCGCAAGTTGCGCGCCGAATTCGCGACTGCCGAGCGACTTCGGCTGGTCGTAGCCCATCCACGCGACGGCCACCAGCGACTGCTGATAACCCGCGAACCAGCCATCCTTCGCGTCGTTCGTCGTACCCGTCTTGCCCTGCAGGTCGTTACGATGCAGCACGTTCGTGCCCGCGCCCGTGCCCGCCGTCGCGACGGAATGCAGCAGGCTGTTCATGATGTACGCGTTGCGCGGCTCGAGCGTGCGCGGCGCATCCTTGCCCGCCGTCAGCGGCTGCGCACGCGACAGCGGCTGGCCATGCGCATCGTCGACTTCGGCGATCAGATAAGGATTGATGCGGTAGCCGCCGTTGGCGAACACGCTATACGCGCCCGCCGACTGCAGCGGCGTCACGAGCCCCGCACCCAGCGCCATCGGGAGATAAGGCGGCGTCTTGTCGGCGTCGAAGCCGAAGCGCTGCGTCACGTAATCCTGCGCGTACTTCGTGCCGATGTACGACAGGATACGGATCGACACGAGGTTCTTCGACTTCTGCAGCGCGAGGCGCATCGGCATCGGACCGTCGGGCTGGTCGTCGTCCTTCGGCTCCCACGCGTCGCCGCCGGGCGCGCTCGGCGGGAAATACAGCGGCGCGTCATTGATGATCGTCGCCGGTCCGAGACCCTTGTCGAGCGCGGCGGAATAGATGAACGGCTTGAAGCTCGAACCCGGCTGGCGCCACGCCTGCGTGATGTGGTTGAACTTGTTCTTGTTGAAGTCGAACCCGCCGACGAGCGCGCGAATTGCGCCGTCCTGCGGCGTCATCGACACCAGCGCGCCCTCCACTTGCGGCAACTGCGTGATCTGCCAGTTGCCGTTCGCGTCGGCGATCAGGCGCACGATCGAACCCGGCCGGATCTTCTGCGCCTGCGCCGCGCGCGCCGACAGCGATGCCGCCGCGAAGCGCAATCCGTCGCCCGTGATGCTGGCCTGCGTGCCATCGAGCAATTGCGTCTTCACTTCCTTCGGCGTTGCCGACGTCACGACGGCCGCCACGATCTCGCCGTTGTCGGGGTGATCGTTCAGCGCGTCCTCGATGGCCTCGTCGCGGTCGTCGCCGGGCGCGGGCAGCTCGACGAAGCCCTCCGGCCCTCGATAGCCGTGACGGCGCTCGTAGTCCATCACGCCCTTGCGCACGGCGACATAGGCGGCTTCCTGGTCGGCGGAATCGATCGTCGTCCTGACGTTCAGGCCGCGCGTGTACGTTTCGTCCTTGTACTGCGAGTACATCATCTGCCGCACCATTTCCGCGATGTACTCGGCGTGCACGCTGTACTCGTTGCCCGCTGTCTTCGTGCGGATTTCCTGCTTGATGGCCTGGTTGTACTGGTCCTGCGTGATGTAGTTCAGATCGAGCATCCGCTTCAGGATGTATTCCTGGCGGATCTTCGCGCGCTTCGGATTCACCACCGGGTTGTATGCCGACGGCGCCTTCGGCAGCCCGGCCAGCATCGCCGCCTCGGCAAGCGTGATGTCCTTCAGGTCCTTGCCGAAGTACACGCGCGCCGCGGCCGCGAAGCCATACGCGCGCTCGCCCAGATAAATCTGGTTCATGTACAGCTCGAGAATCTGGTCCTTCGTCAGTGCGCGTTCGATCTTGTAAGCGAGCAGCATTTCATAGATCTTGCGCGTGTACGTCTTCTCGCTCGACAGGAAGAAGTTGCGTGCAACCTGCATCGTGATCGTGCTGGCGCCCTGTGACGAGCCGCCATGCGCGAGATCCGCGAAACCCGCGCGCAGAATGCCGATGAAGTCCACGCCGCCGTGTTCGTAAAAGCGATAGTCCTCGATAGCGAGCACGGCCTTCTTCTGTACGTCGGGGATATCCTGGAAGCGCACGAGGCTGCGGCGCTCTTCGCCGAACTCGCCGATCAGCACGTGATCGGCGGTGTAGATGCGCAGCGGCACCTTGGGCCGGTAGTCCGTCAGCGCATCGAGCGACGGCAGTTGCGGCCCCATCACGACCAGCGCATAGCCGACGATCAGCGCGCCGACCACCATCAGCGTCGCGAACAGCCCGACGAACCACAGCGCGATCGTGCCGCCGATCGAGCGGCCGCCGCGCTCGTTCCTGCCGCGTTCGTCGCGGTCGTCTTCTTCGCGCTTCGCGTACCGGTAGTCGCGGCTCGGGTTGTCGCTGCCGCCGAAGCTCGGCTCTCGGCCTGAATGCCCTGAGGAGTTGGAAGAATGCGGTCGTTTGATGATAGGCATGACTGGAATGATGGGCGCTGTGCTACACGCCGCAAAGGCACGCGCAGCGCGCTCGATCGTGATCGTGATGACGCCCGCGCGCAAAAACGCTTGGTGGCGCCGTTGCGCGCCAGAGCGGCGCCGTGCCGCTGATGCGGCGGCGCCCGGGATGCCCGCGCGCGGCGTCATGGTCTGCCGTGGCGACGCCCCCGTCCGACGCCCAATGCTTCACCCCGTCCCGTGCATCGCATGGCGCGCCACAGCACTGTCTGGCGCAACGTAACAGCGCATTTTAAAGAAATCAAGCGGCGCGAACCGTGATTTTTTTGTAAGTATTCCCTCATGATCGCGCCCCGAAGCACCAAAAAACACCGCCGCAAGACGGGAAAACGCCGCGTATCGCGCGCCGAGTCCCCGTCGCGCGCGACCGCGCAGTTATCAACAGAAAGCGTGGAAAGCCCTGTGGACAATCGTCTGGCAAAATTGCCAAGTCATTGATGTGACGGCCATTTTACGCGGCGCCCGATTTTCGTCTGCGTACAACCGCGCATCTCGATTTAGTCTTATGATGGTTCAACGCGCGCCAAGCGGGCCTCGCCGCGCTGCCCGGATTCCTCCGCAGTTCGATATCAGACCAAGAACGCGAGCCGATCTATGAACAAGCCCAGGGAACGCATCGTCGTCTTTGTAACGCCTGCGCAGAAGCGCGCCATTTCCGCGACGGCGGACAACCTCGGCATCAGCGTCAGCGAACTCATGCGCCGCGCGGTGATGAACTTTGGCGCGACCAGCGAGCAGGTCAAGGCGGCGAGCATCGTCGACCGGTTGCGGGCGCCGCGCGAGCCCGACGCGCTGAATGCGGCGCTCAGCGTGTCGCGCGAGCGGGCAAGCATGTGCGGCAAGCCACGCCGTCCGCGCTCAGGCCGTCGGTGACGCACGACGAATCCACGCGCAGTGAAAACGACATCGTTCGCGCCGCCACGGCGCCGCAGGAATCGCTCGCATCGAGCGACGCGGCGAACGCCGTCGATCCCGTCGCGGCGCTTGCCGCCCTCAATCCGCCCGAGGACGCAGACACCGACGAGGCTGCCGCCGTGCAAGCCGCCGCGCGCGTCACAGCCGCGAAAGCCGCGGCCATCGCTTCGCACGAAGCGCCGAACCCGCTCGGCGCAACGGACAACCTTTCGAATACCCACGCCACCGACACGCGCACGCCAGCGCGGACGTCCACGCTGCTGTCGTCGAACCGCAATCTCGGCGTCCAGCGACGTCACGAATCCGAAAGCGACGAGCCGGACATCGATCCTGCCGAAGGCAGCGGCCGTTTCGCCTGAGCGCCTGCTCAGCGGCCGCACATCGCCCATCACCCGGGCGCATAATCGTCGGCTATCCGAAAGAACTTCGTCACGCGTTTTTGGTAGACGCGGGCAGGCGTTCGTGAATCGCGCTATGTGGGAACACGAGCGCCGCAAGAGATTGCGCGACGAGGCCCCAAGGCGCGCAAAAATCGCACTTTAAGACCGTTTTAAGGGTACGCGTGGTCTAATATCCGCGAGTTGTTGAATACCCGCGCATCGACAGGCGAACCGATAACCGCGGCGTCAGCGCCCGAGTGACTGCGAGTTAAATTCGCACACGGCTATTGCATTCGACGCACGCGCCCCGATGTCAGGTCCGGCTGCTCCGCCGTCTTGCAACATGCGCGCATCCGCGCTGTCAGACGGCAAGCAGCCGGACCCGCAGCCTCGCGCACGACGGCGTAAACTAGGTTCGGTCGATACCGTTTCGCGCCATGTTCACCGGGCCGGGTATTCAGCGTCGATTTCATCTTATGGAGGTATTCATGTCGCTTTTTGACAGCATTACGCGGACAGTCAAAGGTCTCTTGAACGACGCAGCCGATTCCGTGCAGGACCCGTCGCGTGATGCGCGCCAGATCGTGCGCGAACTCGACGAGAGCATCGCGAAAGCGGAGAACTCGCTGATCGAAATCCAGGCGCAGGTCGCGACGCAGCAAAGCAAGCGCGACGTCGCTGCCGACAAGGCGAAGAAGTATGAGGACGGCGCAAAGCGCGCGCTGCAGGCAGGCGACGAAGCGCTCGCGCGCGAGGCGCTCGGCGCGCAGGCCACGGCGGAAGCCGAACGCGACGCGCTCGCGAAGGAACTGGCCACGCTCGAGCCATCCGTCGAACAGTTGAAGACCCAGATCGACGATATGCGTCAGCGGCGCAACGATTTGAACGCGCGCTCGAACATCCTGCAGGCCAAGCAGCAGATCGCGCAGGCAAAGGATACGGCGGCGACAGCGCTGGGCGGCATCGGCGGCAAGAATCTTGCTGAAGATTTTCAGAAGCTGGAAGACAAGGTCGCGTTGTCGAACGCACGTTCCGACGCGCGTCTGAATTCCGCCGACACGAAGAGCGGCAAGGCGCTCGACGACAAGCTCGCGGATCTGAATCGCGGCCCGTCCGTCGAAGATCGTCTCGCCGCGCTGAAGAAGCAGTTGAACACGCCTGCGGAGTAAGCCCGCTGCAGGCGATGTGCGGCGCAGGGCACGGGCATCGGCACGTACCCTGCGCCGCACGGCAACTCGATAGTCATGGAGACGGGCGCTAATCCGCCCGGCCCGCATCATGAAAAAATTCCTCGCAGCAACTGGTGTTTCCGTGGCGCTTTCGCTGATGCTCGTCTCGGGCGCGCGTTCGCGGTACCGACGGCGACGCAGATCGAAACCACGATCCAGCAGGGCAACTGGCAACAGGCCGACTCGCAGTTGAACGAGGTGCTCAAGGCGCATCCCGACAGTGCCCGCGCGCATTATCTGTACGCGCAGGTGCTCGATCGCGAAGGCCGCCCCGCCGAAGCGCTCGCGCAACTGCAACAGGCGAAGACACTCGACCCGCAAGTCCGCTTCACCGACCCCGGCCGCTTCGCGCAGACGGAGGCGCGGCTGCGCGCCGACGCGGCGCGCGTAGGCGGCGGCGTCACGCACCGCACGAGCAATCCGTTCACCCAGCAGGAAAGCGCGCCAGCTTCGCCGTCCGCGTTGCAGCAGGCACCGCAGCGGCATGGCCCGTCGATGGGGATGTGGCTCGGCATCGTCGTACTGATCGCGGCCATCGCGCTGATTTTGCGCTGGACGCTGCGCCGCGCCCGCTCGCAAGAAGACACGCGCGCGGGCGACGACCGCCGTGTCCAACTCAAGCGCGCGACCGATCTGCTCAACGAAGTGCGCTCGTTGAAGCTCGACGTCAAGCTGTCGACGGCACCTGGGCACGAAGCGCTCGAGCGCGAAGTGGAAGGCGCCGAAACGCAGTTGCGAGAGCTCGTCGAAGCGCTGTCAAACAGCAAGAACCCGGTGCCGCCCTATCAGATCGAGGATCTCGAACGGCAGGTCGCGAGTCTCAAGGCGCGTGCGGAAGGCCGTGCCGATCCGAATGCGGCGCCTGCCGCGACAGCGGGGACGGGATCGGGCGAATCTCCGTACGCGCGCGAAGCGAACGAGGCATTCGGGCGCGGCCAGCAGCAAGGCTATCCGCCGCAGGCGCCCTACCCGTATCCGCCGCAGCAACAGCAGCCGCCCGTCATCGTCCAGCAAGGAGGCGGCTTCGGCAGCGGGATGGGCGGTCTGTTGACAGGCGTGTTGCTCGGCGAGGCGCTCAACTCGGGCCGTGATCGCGTGATCGAGCGGGACGTGATCGTCGACGACGAGGCGCGCAAGCGCGGTGGCAACGATGCCGGCTCAATCGACTTCGGACAGGGCTCCAACGACTGGAGCGACGGCGGCGGCGACGGTGGCGTCGATATGGGCAGCGACGATTCGGGCGGCTGGAACGACACCTGATCGCTTCGCATCACTGCATCATCAAGCGCAAAGGGCTCCTCAGGGAGCCCTTTGCATTTCACTTCATCCGGCGTTCACGCTCGTTTCATGCGTTTCATGCACACGCAGCAAAGTGCATCAACCATGCGCTTCGTAGTGCGCCAGGGCGACAGCACCCGTAAACAGCCTGACGACGAAACGCTCCGCGTAGTCGATCAGCCTGTCGCGTTGCGCGGCATTGCCGATGAATTCATGCGACAGGTGAAAAAGCTGCAGCACGATCTGCGTGCAGATTTCCTCCACCGTTTCGCGCGGCAGCGCAGGCATCAGCTTCAACTGCATGACGTCATCGGCCATTTCAGTCGACACTTCGTGCAGATTCACGCGCACTGCGTCGCGCAACACTTTCGATGCACCGTGATACTCGGCGAGCGCGCTCATAAACGCCTCGCGATTCTCGAGCGCAAATGCGAAGAACGCCATACAACGCGCGACGCGGCACGCCGTCCGGCACATCTTTCGGCTCGTGCGCGGCAAGCCAGCGCTCGCGCCGTAACATCGGACGTAGCCGCAGGCTAATCGACTCGACGGCTTCGCGCGCGAGATCGTCGAGCGAATCGAAGTGCCGGTAGAACGTGTTCGGATTGAGGCCCGCCTCGCGCGCGAGTTCGCGCAGTCCGAGGCTCGCGAAGCTGCGCCCGCCCGCCGTCAGGCGCAACGCGGCCTCGATCAGTTTGCGTTTGCCGGGAGCAGGTTCCAGTTCGGATTCGGATTGCATGGGATTCCGGTTGCCGTGCGGGACGGGCGACGCGATGTCTCGACCTCTGAGCCAGCACTGTACAACGATCTTGACGCCCTGTGTACAGTTGTCTACCCTGCGCTTTAGCCGTCGTAGACGAATGTAGACAACCCTACTTCTTTCACACTCATCATCGCCGGATGCAGACGCCGCGATGCGTTGGAGCACCAATCTCATGCCCTCACCTCGCCGTGCCGCGCTGTCCGATCTGCGTATCGCAATTATCGGAAGCGGCTTTTCCGGCATCGGCATGGCCATACGCCTGAAGCGCGAGGGCTATGCGTCATTCACCATTTATGAGGCAGCCGGCGATCTGGGCGGCACCTGGCGCGATAACACGTATCCCGGCGCCGCTTGCGATGTGCCTTCGCACCTGTATTCGTATTCGTTCGAAGCAAACCCATCGTGGTCGCGCGTCTTCAGTCATCAGCACGAGATACTCGCTTACCTGAAGCATTGTGCGAGCAAGTATCGCGTAGACGATGCAATTCAGTTCAACGCCCGCGTGATGGCGGCGCGGTTCGACGACGTGCGGCTTGTATGGACACTCGATATCGTGCGCAATGGTGTGCATGAAACCGTCGAGACGGATGTCGTGATCGCCGCAGTGGGCCTGCTTTCGCATCCCGCGATGCCTCGATTTGAAGGAATCGACACGTTCGGCGGCAAGATATTTCATTCGTCGCAATGGGATCACGACTATCCACTCGAAGGTAAGCGCGTCGCGGTAATCGGCACGGGCGCAAGTGCAATCCAGTTCGTGCCAAAGATCCAGCCGCGCGTTGCACAGTTGCTGGTATTCCAGCGCAGCGCGCCATGGATCATGCCGAAGCCCGACAAACGGATCAGCGATCGCGCGCGCCGATTGTTCACGCATCTGCCCTTCGCGCAGCGCTGCATACGTACAGCGACGTATTGGCAGATGGAGTCTCGCGGCCTTGGGTTCTTCGTGAATCCCAAGCTGACGGAGCCCGCGATGAAGTTCGCCCGCGGCTATCTGGAGCGGCGCGTGAAAGATCCTGCATTGCGCGCCAAGCTCGCACCGGACTATCAGATCGGATGCAAGCGCGTGCTGCTGTCCAGTGACTACTATCCGGCGCTGACTCAGCCGAACGTGAACGTCGTGACGACACCCATCCGCGCTGTAGTACGCGACGGCATCGTGACGGCAGACAACGCACTTCATGCCGTCGACGCGATCATCTGCGGCACTGGATTTCAGGTGAACGACGTCGGCACGCCGTTCGAGGTAACGGGCGTTGGCGGCGCGAACCTCGGCGCCCGATGGCTGCGCGATGGTCCGGAAGCCTATCTCGGCACGAGCGTCGCAGATTTTCCGAACTTCTTCCTGATGGTGGGACCGAACACAGTGCTCGGTCACAACTCGCTGCTCTTCATGATCGAGTCACAGGTGCAATACATTGCCGATTGCCTGCGCGAACTGCAACGACGAGGCGCCCGCACGATGAACCTTCGCTCCGATGTACAACGGGCGTTCAACGAAGAATTGCAGCGCCAGATGCAGCGCTCCGTCTGGGCCAGCGGCTGCCGCAGCTGGTATCAGACGGAGAGCGGCAAGGTCACGGCGATCTGGCCGGGCTTCACGTTCAATTTTCGTCGGCGTACGCGTCGCGTACGTGGTGGCGAATACACGTTCACAGATTAGGGAGTGTGGCGACGCTCATCCTGAGGGGCGGCAAAGACGGACGCATTCCACCTGTATGCAGTAGAGTTCACGCGGGCCCCGACATTTTTCGATGGAGAGGTCACCGCAGCACGCGCTGAACGATTTATGGGCTTTTCTGGTCCGGCCTCCTACCAGATGCACTCCGGTGCACGTTTAGCTTTCGTCGCGTGCATGTCCGGCATACACGCATGTCTCATAGAGGAACTCGACTGTGCCGTCGTGGGCGGTACGGTCGAAAAGCTCGCGCAACGCGGCCAGCATCGGTTCGTGATTCGGGTGTCCGGCTTTCGGCGCATAGGACGACGACATCAACCGTCCCCTCAAACCTTCGAAGTCGAGCCGCTGCACATTCGGAAAGCGCGCCGTGCGGACACGACCGTCGCCGAACCACGCGGCCATCGAATCATCATCCGGATAGCGTTCCGCGACTGACTGATAGTCGTCGCTAAAGCGTTGCAACAGCGCTTCGTAGCCGGCGAGAAATGGCGTGTTTTCGAGCATCCGGTTATTCCAGAACAACGCGACGAGTCCGCGCCGCTTCAAAATGCGCGCGAATTCGCGCCGCGCGGCGACGGGATCGAACCAATGGAAGGCCTGCGCAGCCATCACGAGATCGACACTCGCTGCATCGAGCGTCGTGGCTTCGGCGGTGCCGGCGACGCTCGAATAGCCCGTGAAGCCGCCAAGCCACGCGTCGGCGGCGGCGCGCATCGCCTGGTTCGGCTCCACGGCGACGACGCAGTGGCCCGCGTCGAGAAGGAGCCGAGCCGAAATGCCCGTACCCGCGCCGATGTCGCGACGCGCGCGCCATCGGGCAGGCCGCATGTCGCGTGCAGGAACGTCACGACATCGCGAGGATAGCCCGGCCGGTACTTGACGTAGTCAGTCACACGATCGGTGAAGCGCTGGGTGGAATCTCGGCTCATGATTGGAACCCCAGAAAGGGCAATCGATTTAGGGTACTGGAGTTCAAGCTACATTGCATCGCATCGCAGTGCATTGCACTGCAATTCATCCGTCAACCGCCACCCAGCAGGCGCAGCAGACCCCATAGGAACTTGCAGACCATCACGATCAGCTCCCACAGATAAACCAGCTGCTCCCAGCCCGACACGCGCGCAAAGGATTCAATCATCATCGGTTGATGGGTTCGACAGACATCGGGCACGGCGTGCGCACGGACTTCCGGATCGTACCCGATCCCACTGCGGGATAGTCCCTATCAAGCGGGTGCGTAAGACGCCGTAGAGAAAATGTAAGCGTGTGAGACGTGCAATTCATGTGCCCCAGTTCATCTGCCGGTCGCATCGATGCACGTGATCTGACGCACCACATGCACTATCCGGTACTCACACAGACATCAGGACGCCCGCGTCACGCGGTCCAGGAGACGTGAAATCATGACGCGCTTCTTCCAGCGCCGCTCGCGCCGCGGCGGGACTTCATCCGTAGTCGGCCATATCGCCGCGCAGGCAGGCAAACTCGGCATCGAGATCTGCGATGTGTCCGGCCATATCGAAGAAGTCGCGGCGCGCGTCGAGCGCCAGGCGGACGTCTGTCACGCGCTGCGGCAGTCGGCAGCCGCGACGCTCGCCGGCAACCACCGCATCGCCGAGGCGGCGCGCGAAATGCGCACTGTCACCTCACAGGCCGCGAACGACGTCGAACAATCCCAGCAGACGCTCGAAGCGTCGTTGTCTGATATTCACGGACTCGTCGAGGGCGTGACGGTCATCGAAAGCCAGATTGGCGCGCTGCGCGCCGCGCTGTCGCACGTGAGCCGCGTGTCGGAAGAGATCTCGCTGATCGCGCGGCAAACGCATCTGCTCGCGCTCAACGCCGCGATCGAAGCAGCACGCGCGGGCGAGTTCGGCAAGAGCTTTGCGGTTGTCGCCGCCGAGGTCAAGACGCTGTCGGCGAAGACTGCCCAGGCAACGGGACAGATCGAGACGACGCTCGCGCAACTGACCGGGCAAACCGAGCGGCTGATCGCCGAAGGCGCCGAAAATACGGCTCGCGCGCAGCGTGTGCGCGAGGGAACTCGGATGATCGGCGACGTCGTGCACTCGACCGGCCACGCGATCATGCAATTGAATGCAGAGGCTAATCAGATCGCGACGCTGTCGGGCGAGATTGAGGAGCAATGCAATGCATTCGAGTCGCAGGTATCGGAAATCGCCACGGACGTCGAGCACTCCGGCGAGAACTTCGTGCAGGCGAAGGATCGCCTCGGCAATCTGTTGGGCGTCTCAGAAAATCTGATCGAGTTGACAGCGGCCACCGGCGTCGAGACGGCCGATACGCGGTTCATCGATGCCGTCGAACAGGCCGCCGCGAAGGTCGGCAAGCTGTTCGAGGCGGCCGTTTCGCGCGGTGAACTATCGATGAACGATCTTTTCGACGATCGCTACGTACCCGTACCGGGCACGAATCCACAGCAGTTCGTCACGCGTTTCACTGAGTTCACCGATCGCATCCTGCCGTCCGTCCAGGAGCCCTTGCTCGGCCTCGATCCACGCGTGGCGTTTTGTGCCGCCGTCGATGTGCGCGGCTATCTCCCCACGCACAACCTCAAGTTCTCGCAACCGCAGCGCGACGATCCCGTATGGAACGCCGCGAACTGCCGTAATCGGCGGCTGTTCAACGACCGGACGGGGCTCGCTGCCGGAACCAGCACGAAGCGCTTTCTGCTGCAAACGTATCGGCGCGACATGGGCGGCGGTGCATACGCGCTGATGAAGGACGCGTCAGCGCCGATTTTCGTCCACGGCAAACATTGGGGCGGGCTACGGATCGGCTATCGGATCTGAACGGATCAGAAACGCTGCTCGGGCATCCGGTGCGAACGCGAGCCTGACTCGCTTTGCGGGCGCCCATCCGCGCGCCCGCAAAAGAATGAAACGTCGGCAACCGGAAATCAGATGGCCATCGCCAGCCGCCGTTTCTCGGCGCGCTGCATGAAGTGGTTTGCCACGACGACGCCTACAGTGACGACAGCAATGAACAACGTTGCCAGCGCATTCATTTCGGGATTCAGACCCAGCCGCACGCGCGAGAACACAACCAGCGGCAACGTCGTCGAACCCGGCCCCGACAGGAATGCGGACAACACCAGATCGTCGATCGACAGCGTGAACGACAGCAGCCAACCCGCCACCAGCGCCTGCGAGATCAACGGCAGTGTAATGAAGAAAAATACACGCAGCGGCGTCGCTCCGAGGTCCAGTGCAGCCTCCTCGAGCGACGGATGTAGGTCACGCACGCGCGACTGCACAATAATCGCGACGTAGGAAATACACAGCATCACGTGGCCGATCCAGATCGTGAAGATGCCGCGCCCCGCCGGCCATCCAAGCCACTTACCCATTTCGATGAAGAGCAGAAGCAGCGAAATACCCTGGATCACTTCGGGAATCACGAGCGGTGCATTGATCATCCCGGTGTACAACGTGAAGCCACGAAACCGCCCCATGCGCGCAAGGACGAAGCCCGCCCACGTACCGATGATCACTGACGCGAACGCCGTCAACAGCGCCACCCGCAGCGATAGCCACGCGGCGGCGATCAGTTCGTCGTCCTGCAGCAGCGCGGCGTACCAGCGCGTCGAAAAGCGCGTCCACACCGTCACGAGTTGAGACTCGTTGAACGAATAGACGACGAGGCTGATGATCGGCACATAGAGGAACGCGAAGCCTATCGCCAGCGCGATGAACTGCAATACACGATTCGGTTTCATCGGCGCTTCTCCTCCAGTTCCTTCGCCTGCGAGTACTGGAACAACGCCATCGGCACGAGCAGCAGCAGCACCATTGCACACGTGACGGCAGAAGCCATCGGCCAGTCGGCGTTGTCGAAGAACTCATTCCACATCACGCGGCCGATCATCAGCGTGTTCGCGCCGCCGAGCAGTTCAGGAATCACATACTCGCCTACGGCCGGAATGAACACCAGCAGGCAGCCGGCGATAATGCCGTTCTTCGACAGCGGCAGCGTGATCTGCCAGAACGCCTTCCACGGTTTCGCGCCGAGGTCGTACGCGGCTTCGAGCAACGTCAGGTCCATCTTCACGAGATGCGCGTACAGCGGCATCACGAGGAACGGCAGGTACGAGTACACCATGCCGATATAGACGGCCGTATTCGTGTGATACAGCTCGATGGGCGAATGGATCAGACCGATCGACATCAGGAAGTTGTTCAGCAGCCCGTTGTTCTTCAGGATGCCGATCCAGGCGTACACGCGGATCAGGAACGATGTCCAGAACGGCAGCATCACGGCCATCATCAGAACGTTGCGCGTGGAAGGATTCGAGCGCGCGATGTAGTACGCCATCGGATAGCCGAGCAGCAGGCACAGCAGCGTGGAGATCGCCGCGACGACGACCGAGTTCACATACGTCGCGAAGTACAGGCTGTCCTGCACCAGGAACGCGTAGTGCGACAAGTCGAGGGCGATGTGAATCACGCCGTCCTTGATCGTCGTCAGTTCCGTGTACGGCGGAATGCCCAGTTGCAGATCCGCGAAACTGATCTTTACGACCAGCAGGAACGGCACAAGGAAGAACAGCAGCAGCCAGACGAACGGCCCCGCGACGACAGCTGTGCGCCCCGTCAAATCGAAGCGGCGCACGGGCCACATCAAAAACGAATGCAGCGCGCTTTTCATGACGTCAGCACCACACCCGCCGACGCGCTCCAGCGCACGTACACTTCGTCGCCCCACGTCGGCGTTTCAATTTCCGATAGCGCGAGGCTCGACACGTTCGCGATCACCGTCTTGCCCGCGTCGAGCTTCACGTGATACAGCGAGTAGCCGCCCATGTATGCGATGTTGGTGACCGTGCCCTTGCCCCAGTTGAATGCGCCTTCGGGCGGCTTGCGCGTGAGCGCGATGCGCTCGGGGCGCACCGAGATCGTCACGGGCATGCCGAGCGGCCCTGTGATGCCGTGGCTCACGTAGAGACGCACGGGCAGATCGGGCGTTTCGATGTACACGTGATCCGGCTCGTCCTCTACGACGTTGCCGTCGAACAGATTCGTCGAGCCGATGAACTCGGCCGAGAAGCGGCTGTTCGGATATTCGTAGACTTCATTGGGCGTGCCGAGCTGCACGATCTCGCCTTCGCTCATCACGGCGAGGCGGCTTGCCATCGTCATCGCCTCTTCCTGATCGTGCGTGACCATGATGCAGGTGACGCCGACCTTGTCGAGAATGTTGACGAGTTCGATCTGCGTGCGCTGGCGGATCTGCTTGTCGAGTGCGGACATCGGCTCGTCGAGCAGCAAGAGCTTCGGACGCTTCACGAGCGAGCGTGCGAGCGCGACGCGCTGCTGCTGCCCGCCCGACAGTTGATGCGGTTTTCTCTTCGCGAAGCGACCCATCTGCACGAGTTCGAGCGCGGACTGCACACGCTCGTTGAGTTCGGCCTTCGGCACGCCTTCCTGCTTGAGGCCGAACGCGACATTCGATTCGACCGTCATATGGGGAAAGAGCGCATACGACTGAAACATCATGTTCACAGGCCGCTTGTACGGCGGCATCTGCGCAAGGTCTTCGCCGTCGATCAGGATCTTGCCCGACGTGATCGACTCCAGCCCCGCGAGCATGCGCAACAGCGTCGACTTTCCACAACCGGAACTGCCGAGCAGCGCGAACAGTTCGCCCTTCTTCACCGACAGGTTCACGCCCTTGACAGCAACCGTCTCGCCGAACTTCTTCACGACGTCGACGATCTGCACGAAGTTTTCCGCTGCGGCCTGCGCAACGGCGGAATTGCCCGCGGACGACACGCCGGCCCCCGCCAGCACGTTCGACTGGTCACTCATGATCTGCTGCTTCTCTCCCTGCATTTGACGAACAAAGCCCCCGGCTATTTGCCGAGGGCTTCATGATGATGCTTTCCTGCATGACTGCCTGGCTCGGAACGGCTCAGTGCGAGGTCAGCGGCCGGACTTGAACTCGGTCCACAACCGCGTCTGCAGACGCTGGATTTCAGGCGGCAGCGGCTTCAACAGAAACAGCGTCTTGACGACATCCGCCGGCGGGTAGACGGCCGGGTCGTTCGCGACGTCCTTGTCCACGTACTTGCGGGCTTCGAGATTCGCGCTCGGGTAGTACACGGCGTTCGTGATCGCCGCGTGGACCTGCGGCGTCTCGATGTAGTTGATCCATTCGAGCGCGGCTTCCTTGTGCTTCGCGTCCTTCGGAATGGCCATCACGTCGAACCACACGGGTGCGCCGCCCTTCGGAATGTAATAGTCGATCTTGTACGGCTTCTTCGCTTCGGCCGCACGGTGTTTCGCGATCACGACGTCGCCCGACCAGCCGTATGCGAAGCAAACGTCGCCGCCGACCATGTCGTTGATGTAGCCCGACGAATTGAACTGCGTGATGTACGGACGGATCTTCTTCATCATCGCGAGTGCTTCGCGATAGTCGGCTGGGTTCGTGCTCATCGGATCTTTGCCGATGTAGTGCAGCGCGGCCGCGAACATCTGGTCGGGTGCGTCGAGCACGGATACGCCGCACGCCTTCAGCTTCGAAATGTTTTCCGGCTTGAACAGGATATCCCAGTTGTCGAGCGCGACGCCCTTGCCGAGAATCTGCTGCGCCTTCGTGACGTTGTAGCCGAGACCCGTCGTGCCGTACGCCCAGGGCACCGTGTACTGGTTGCCCGGATCTGCGCCCGCGACGAGCGCCATCAGCGACGGATCGAGGTATTTGAGGTTCGGGATCTTCGACTTGTCGAGCGGCGTGAAGATGCCCGCTGCGATCTGCTTGCCCGCGTAGTTGCTGGTCGGCACGACGATGTCGTAACCCGAGTTGCCCGTCAGCAGCTTGGCCTGCAGCGTATCGTCGCTGTCATAGTTGTCGTATTTGACCTGGACGCCCGTCTGCTTCGTGAAGTTCGGAATCGTGTCCTTGGCGATGTAGTCCGACCAGTTATACACGTTCAGTTGTGTATCTTTCGCAGCCGCCGACACGAAAGGCGCAGCGCACAACACCAGCGCGGCCAGTTGGCCCACCACCCGTTTTTTCATTCCGTTCTCCGTTCTAGCCGGCGTATAGCCGGTCGCTGACCCCGCTTCAGGCCGCTGCATGCTGCAGGCGGCTACCCTTGAAAAAACCGAAAGCTACCATCAATCGATGCCCGATTCAAAAAAAAACCGCCAGATGTCGCGCAAAGGGTACAGCGCGCGGCCTTCTGCGGGCCGGGTCACGCCTGCCCGGTTCCAACGTTGGAATCGGGCATTGTGAGCAGACGCTGACGCTGCGCGGCCGTTCTGTTCGCTGCGTGAACCCGACGGGTGCAACTGGGCCGCTGCAAAATTGGCCGCAATTTTATCGGGTTATCGCGTTGTGTCCACCCGAAAAAAACCTCCTCCCGGGACGCAAAGCCGTCGATTGCAGTGCATGTCGCCCGAAGCGCGGCTCATCCTGCCCGATGGGCGCACCCATCCTTCACTATAGACCGTCAATAAGCCGAGATAGCGGAAGCCGCGCGGCGCCTGAGTCGATGCACCGGAGCGCATGCCGACGCGGGATTGCCCCAACCGATGATGTCCGGCAAGTGTGGACAATGGCGCAACCGGGATGAACCCGAATGCATCCGGTAAGGAGCCGGCGCCCCGACACCGTGGAGGGTTGAACCGGATTGCATGTCAACGCATGCATCAGGCCCCGGAAACGTTCGAAGCGGGCGCCCTTGCACTTTGTAAGCCGGTTTTCACAATGCGGTTGCCTTTCCTTGCCGGAACTGCATCGTGCCTCCCCCGAGGAGGCGGCATGCGCACAGAACGACCACGGGAAACCAGATTCGCTTTTGGTTTACCATAGCGGACCGCATGCATTTCCGTTCAAGGTGTTTGATGTCCTCCAATCTGCACGATATGCCCGACAGCCCCTGTATCGGCGTCTGCTCAACACTTTTCGACGAAGTCTGCAAGGGCTGCGGCCGTACGGCCACGGAAGTGTCGAATTGGGTGTTTTTGACCGACGAGGAAAAGCGTGCCGTCTGGACGCGTATCGAACGCGAAGGCACGGCGATGCGGTTCAATTACGACAAGCTGTGATGTGACGCGCCGTGGCGCCAGTCGATCCCAGATCGCCGACGCAGACCCGGCAAGAAAAAAACGCCAGCTCATGATGCAGCTGGCGTTTTTCCTTGAAGCGATTTTCTTGAGCGTCGTTCGTCTGAACCGCACTCAAAATTTCATGCCCACGCCGACGCCCACGATCAACGGATCGATGTGCAGCGTGCCGAGCGATGCACCGTTGAGCGATGCATCCGTTTTCATCCAGACCTTCTTCACGTCGACGTTCGCGAACACCTTCTTCGTGATATCGACGTCGACGCCCATTTGCAACGCCGGACCGAAACTGCTGCGCTTGACCGCGATCTGCTGGCCGCCTGCATGCAATCCGTTGTTGTAGAAGTACGTGTAGTTCACACCCGCGCCAACATAGGGCCTGACCTGCCCCTGATGATTGAAGTGGTACTGCAGCAGCAACGTCGGCGGCAGTACGTTGACGCCGCCAAGATCGCCGATGCTGGAAGTCAGTTGATGACGAGACGTGGCAAGAATCAGTTCGACGCCGATGTTGTCACGGATCATGTACGTGAAGTCGAGTTCCGGCACCGTCGCATTGTTGACGTCGACATTTAGCGTGGACAAGGCGTCGCTCGTGCGCACCTGCGGCACGATGGAGATGGCGCGCAGCCGCACGAGCACGTCGCCAGCGTGAATACCCGGGGCCGGGTCGCTATCCCCGGCAAATGCGTGCGAGGTCAACAACGCCAATCCTGCTGTGCACAGTGCGGCCCCGATCGATCGAATTTTTCTGTTCATAAGCTACCCTGATTTTTCTGTGTGGTCGCGCGAAGTGCGAAATAACGCGCGAGAGCATTGTCGAAGCTCCGCGACACACGCTCGTTGACGCTCGTCAATTCAGGGAAAACGCGAGTCGCCCTGCGACAGCCGGTCGCGCCGCGCCGGTCAGCAGCAGTTCGAGAAGATCGCGCACGCTACGAATCGCACTGCCGAACGGCAATGCTTCGCGTCCGCGAAAGAACAGTCCGTTGTTCACGTCGCCGCGCAGTGCAGCAGCGAGCCGCGTATCGATGCAGAAGTGCCCAAACTTTTCGATGCCATCGCGCAATCCACATGCACTCAGGCATTCGAGTGCAGTTGGGCAGGCGCGCTTCAGTGCACCGATCTTCGTCCGAACGTGCGCTTCATGGCGAAGGTAGCGTTCGAGCCACGGCGTCTTCACCGCGCGTGCAGGCAAACCTGTCACGCTGACGAACTCCACGATGTCGTCCGGCAATGCTTCGGCGAGCACGCGCTTGAAATTCGGATGCGCATCGCCCTCTTCGGTGACGGCGAATGCGGTGCCGATCTGCACGCCGTTTGCCCCCGCTTCGAGGCACGCGCGCACTGCCTGATGACTGTTGATGCCGCCGGCCACGATTACGGGCACTTCAGTGCGGCTGATCTGCAGTGAAGTGAACAGTTCGTCAATGTCATGCAGTACTCGCGTGAAGTCGAAGCGCGTATCGTGCATGTCGTCCAGGTTCGCCACCCCGAGATGTCCGCCCGCATGCGCCGGGTGCTCGATCACGATTGCATCGGGCAACCGGCCTTTCTTCATCCACTTCCTGAGAACAATGCCAACACCGCGGCTGTCCGACAAAATCGGAATCAGCGCAATGTCGTGCCCTTGTGTCAGATCGGGCAGATCGAGCGGCAGGCCCGCCCCCATGACGATTGCGTCCGCCCCGTTCTCGCATGCGGTCCGCACGTAGTCCGCATACGCATTGACGGCCTTCATCACATTGACGGCGATCATCCCGCGCCCTTCGCTGAGACTGCGCGCGGCGTCGATCTCACGCGCCAGAGCGATACGGTTCGCGTGTTCGAGCGTCGCGCGATCGGGCGATGCGCGACAGCGTTCAAGCAGATCCGCGTGATGATGCCGTAGGTCGATGCTGGCGATCGTGCCGAGCGCGCCTTCGCGCGCGACGCTGCCCGCGAGACGGTGTGCAGATACGCCGACGCCCATCCCGCCCTGCACGGCGGGCAATAGCGATCGCCCACGGATCACGAGCGGCGCAAACGGATGAAAGGGAAACATGAGAGGCCTCCATCGCCGAGGAATTCGACGCAAAGCCTCGATGTTCGCAACTAGCGGATGCAGTATCTTGCGTGAAGTCAAACAAAAAGCGCGTGCCGTACGACGACACGCGCTTTCGTTGCGCCCAGTCACGCGTCACGCACGCGCACAGATGAACTGTCGTGCACCGTGCTCAAGCAAACTCATGCAGGTTTAACCACCTTCAACTGCATCGACTTGTACTCGAGATACTCTTCGAGTCCGTAAATGCCGTTCTCCCTGCCGTGTCCAGACTGTTTGAAGCCGCCGAACGGAGCAATCATGTTCCAGGCGCCGCCATTGATGTCGACCTGTCCGGTGCGGATGCGCCGCGCAATGCCGATTGCGCGCTCGTCGCTGCCGGCCCAGACCGCGCCGCCGAGGCCGTAAATGGAATCGTTCGCGATGCGTACCGCTTCTTCCTCGTCCTGGTAGGTGAGGATGGTCAACACGGGGCCGAAGATTTCCTCCTGCGCGATCGTCGCCTTCGGGTGCACGCGGCCAAACACCGTCGGCTTCACGAAGAAGCCCTTCGAGATTCCGTCAGGCATCCCCGTACCGCCCGTGATGAGTTCCGCCCCTTCATCGATACCGCGCGAAATATACTGCTGCACGCGAGACTGCTGCGGGGCAGATGCGAGCGGGCCCAGTCGAGTCGTCTCCACACGCGGATCGCCCGCGACAAATGCTTCGGCCGCTTTCTTCGCAAGTGCGCGCGCTTCATCGTAGCGCGACTCCGGCACGATCATGCGTGTGTGCGCGGAGCACGTTTGCCCCGAGTTCAGGAAACATGCACTCACTGTTCCTTTGATTGCCGCGGCGAAATCAGCATCGTCGAGAATCACCGATGCCGACTTGCCACCGAGTTCCAGCGCAACCCGCTTGACGGATGCGGCTGCAAGTTCAGCGACGCGCTTGCCCGCCCGCGTCGATCCCGTGAACGACACCATATCGACCGACGGGTGGCTCGCGAGCACTTCACCGACTACCGGCCCATACCCGCTGACAAGATTGAACACGCCAGCGGGCAGGCCCGCATCATGGATCGCCTCGGCAAGCGCGAATGCATTGAGCGGCGCCACTTCCGATGGCTTGAGCACGATAGTGCAACCGGCCGCGAGCGCCGCCGCGACCTTCAACGTAATCTGGTTCAGCGGGTAGTTCCAGGGCGTAATCGCCGCGACGACACCGACAGGTTCGCGCACGACGAGCGAATTGCCGACCTGTTCTTCAAACTGGAATTCAGCCGCAAGCTTTGCATAGGTATTCCAGTTGTAGATGGGGCCGCCGACCTGAATCGCGCGTGCGAGCTTGATCGGCATGCCGACTTCACCGCAGATGTAGCCTGCAATTTCGTCTGTACGCGCCTTCAGGTTATCGGCAATTTTCTGCAGGAAAGCACCGCGCGTTTTGGGTGGCGTGGCGGCCCAGCCGTCAAAAGCGGCGCGCGCAGCGTTGATCGCGGCTTCGGCATCCGCTTCGATGCCCTCGGGAATGCGACCCATGACTTCTTCTGTACCCGAATCGATCACATCGATCGTGCCCGTTCCGCATGGTTTAATCCACTTGCCGTCGATGTAAAATTGCTCGAAGGTTTTCATCGTTTCGCGCCCTGTCTCCTAAGTGAGTCTATTCATTTTACTCGTGAGAAACGGACGCGATTGGACACGTCGCTGCGCGGCGGTTTCATGAGAGGCGCGCATGAAATAAAAAACCCGCTTCGTATGAAGCGGGTTTCGGTAAAGCATGCAGGCTAGTGCTTATTGCACGCCCTGGCTCGCCAGGAAGTCCTCGTAGTTGCCACCGAAGTCGTTCAACGTGCCATCCGTCTTCACTTCGATGATGCGGTTTGCGAGGCCGCTGACGAATTCGCGGTCGTGGGAAACGAAAATCAGCGTGCCGTCGTACTTGTCCAATGCGACCTGCAGCGATTCGATCGACTCCATGTCCATGTGGTTCGTCGGTTCGTCCATCAGCAGCACGTTATGACGGCCCAGCATCAGCTTGCCCCAGATCATGCGCCCCTTCTCGCCACCCGACAGCACCTTCACCGACTTCTTGATGTCGTCTGCATTAAAAAGCAGACGGCCAAGCGTGCCGCGCACCATCTGCTCGTCGTCGCCTTCCTTGCGGTACTGGTCGATCCAGTCCATCAGCGTGACGTCGTTGGGAAACTCTTCATACGTGTCCTGCGGCATGTAGCCGACATTCGCGTTCTCGGCCCACTTGATCGTGCCGTGATCGAGCGTCAGATTGCCGAGCAGCGAACGCAGCAACGTGGTCTTGCCCGCGCCGTTTTCGCCGATGATCGCGATGCGCTCGCCCGGCTGCACACTCAGGTTGAAGTTATTGAAGATCGTGCGGTCGTATTTCTTCGTGATGCTGTCCGCAACCACTGCAATATTGTGCAGTTTCTTTTCGTACTCGAAGCGGATGAACGGATTCTGACGCGACGAGGGCTTGAATTCCTCGATCTTGATCTTGTCGATCATCTTCAGGCGGCTGGTGGCCTGACGCGCCTTCGACTTGTTGGCCGAGAAGCGGCGCACGAAATCCTGCAGATCAGCGACCCGCTCCTTCGCTTTCGCGTTGGCGGCCTGCTGGCGCTCCCGCGCCTGCGTGCTGGCCAGCATGTAGTCGTCGTAGTTGCCCGGATAGACCTTCAGCGTGCCGTAGTCCATGTCCGCCATGTGCGTACAGACCTGGTTCAGGAAGTGCCGGTCGTGCGAGATGATGATCATCGTCGAGTCGTACTCGTTCAGCACGTCTTCGAGCCAGCGGATCGAGTTGATGTCCAGGTTGTTGGTCGGCTCGTCGAGCAGCAGCACGTCCGGCTTCGAAAACAGCGCCTGTGCAAGCAGCACACGCAGTTTCCAGCCTGGCGCCACGTTGCTCATCGGACCATTGTGCAGGTCTATCGAGATACCGATGCCGAGCAGCAGCTCACCCGCGCGCGCTTCGGCCGTATACCCATCGTATTCAGCGAACTTTGCTTCAAGTTCGGCTGCGCGCATGTAGTCATCGTCGGTGGCCTCGGGATTCGCGTAGATGGCGTCGCGTTCCGTCATCGCCGCCCACATTTCCGTGTGGCCCATCATCACCACGTCGAGCACGCGCACGTCTTCATACGCGAACTGGTCCTGACGCAGCTTGCCGAGGCGAACGTTAGGCTCGAGCATCACGTTGCCTGCGCTCGATTCCAGGTCGCCGCCCAGGATTTTCATGAACGTCGATTTGCCGCAACCGTTCGCGCCGATCAGGCCGTAGCGGTTGCCTTCGCCGAATTTGACCGAGATGTTCTCGAACAGGGGCTTCGGCCCGAATTGCATGGTGATGTTGGCAGTAGACAGCACGGCGCGTCCCTTTGAATGATAGATCGGCGAAAAACCAAGTATTTTAGCAGGTTATCGCGTCAGGCGCGCCGGCGCGGGGCCCCACGCCTCGCCTGCTAGTCTTTTTTACGCGGCGTGTGCAACACGTCGATGAAACCGGATAAATCTGCATCTGCGAGCCCCATAGCTGCACCCAAACGCAAAAGCTGCTGCACGGTGCCCGAAACCGGCATTGGAGTTCCTGTTTGATATGCAGCGGCGGCGATCGTGTCGACGTCTTTCTGGAACGTGCTCAGCGCACCAATCGGCGGCTGGGGCGACCGCGTCATGCGCGGCACGAAAGTCTGCAGCAGCACCGAGTCCGCCCAGCCGCCCGCGAGCGCCTCCGTGAGACGCGCTGCGTCGATCCCGCTGCGTTGCGCAAGGCTGACGGCCTCGGCAATGGCCGCCACTGTCGACGTGACGATGGCCTGGTTGCATAGCTTTGTTGTTTGTCCCGCTCCCGCCGCGCCCATGTGCGTGACGCGCGCCGCGTACGCCCCGATGGCGGGCGCGACAGCCGCGACGTCAGTTGCCTCGCCGCCCGCCATGATGGCGAGGGTGCCCGCGATTGCACCCGACACACCGCCCGAAACGGGCGCATCGATCCAGCCGATGTCCACTTGCGCCGCGCGCGCCGCGAAAGCACGCGTCGCCGCAGGCGGAATACTGCCGTGATCGACGATCCAACGCACGCGACTGTCGCCGTTCGCCGCCAGCACGCCGCGCACGACCCCGTTCTCGCCGAATACGACTTCCTCCACGGCTGCAGCATCCAGCACGCACAGGAAAATGGCTTCAGCCCGCCCTGCAAGTTCGGCTGGTGTGGACGCGACAGTTGCACCGTCCGGAACCAGCGATTCCGCCTTCGCTCGCGTCCGGTTCCACACCTGCACTGTGTGTCCCGCGCCCAGCAGATGCCGGATCATCGGCGCCCCCATCAGCCCCGGCCCGCAAAAACCAATATCCACTTCTTTTCTCCTCTATCGATGCACGGCCTGCATCGCACTGCAGTTGCCATCCACAAACGACATTCGAGCTTTCCATCATACCGGCGGCACCGTACTGCAACATGCCGGGCACACGATGTGCGACATGTTTTCAGGTTCATTCATGCGCAAGCATTACCTATACTTTTCTCGACCACCAGGAGGTGCATCATGAGCGACCACGTCTACAAGCAAATCGAGCTGACCGGTTCATCGACCATGTCCAGCGATGACGCAATCCGTTGCGCGATCGAGAAAGCAGGTAAAACGCTGCGCAATCTGCACTGGTTCCAGGTCATAGAGACGCGCGGTCACATCGAGGACAACAAGGTCTCGCACTGGCAGGTCACGCTCAAGGTCGGTTTGCGTATCGACGATTGACGCTGAGCCGTCGTTCCCGCAGCGCAGCGAATCTGATGCACCGATGCATGACGCGGATGTCGCGCGCTTGCGAATGAAAAAAGCTGCATTCGAAACGAAACCGAATGCAGCTCTCCTGTTCGTGCGCGAAGCGCATGCGCGGCATGCCCAGGTGCGCAATGCCCTGAGGCACGACGCAAGTCAGCACTGCAGAGACGTCTGCCATTTATTTCGGCAGCGAGCCATCCACACCTTCGACATACCAGTTCAGGCGTTGTAGTTCAGGATCGGCCAGCGTCTTGCCCTCCGGCACCTTTACCGCTCCCGTCTGGTCCTTGATCGGTCCGGTGAACACGTCCCACTTGCCGCTTGCCAGCTGTGCGCGCTTCGCGTCGACGTCCTTCAGCGCGTTGGCGGGAATCGCCGACGTGTTCATATCCTCGAGATTGACGGCCTTTTGCGGAATGCCCCACCAGACGGGATCATTCTTCCACTTGCCATCGAGCACCTGCTGGATGGCAGCTGTGTAGTACACGCCCCAATGCGCGACGACTGAACCCAAATGCGCATCAGGACCGAACTTCTTCATGTCCGAATCCCAGCCGAACGCATGCACATGCTTTTCCGAGGCGGTTGCAAGCGTCGCGCTCGAATCTGTGTTCTGCAGGAGCACGTCCGCGCCCTGCCCGATCAGCGTTTCGGCCGCCTGCTTCTCCTTGCCGGGATCGAACCAGCTATTGATCCAGATGACCTTGGTGTGCACCTTCGGGTTCACGGAGCGTGCACCCAGCGTGTATGCATTGATGTTGCGGACCACTTCAGGAATCGGCACCGACGCGACGAAACCGAGTGTATTCGTCTTCGTCACATAGCCGGCGGCGACGCCTGCGAGATAGGCACCCTGATACATGCGTACGTCATACGTACCGAAATTCGCGGCCTTCTTATAGCCGGTTGCATGCAGAAAAACGGTGTCCGGGAAGTCCTTTGCAACTTTCAGCTCGAAGTCCTGGAAGCCGAAGCTCGAACCGAAAATGATCTTGTTGCCTTTGTTTGCGAGATCGCGGAACACGCGCTCCGAATCGGCGGATTCGGGCACATTCTCCACGCGCGTGATCTTGATCTTGTTGCCGAACTTCGCTTCCGCTTCCTTCGCGCCCTGGTCGTGCGCATAGGTCCAGCCTGCGTCGCCGGGATTGCCGAGATAGACGAACGCGACGCCGGGGACGTCGGCGGCTTGTGCCACTGGCATCAGCGCGCCGCCGGCAGCCAGCGACGCAGCCGCCAGCGCGAACGCGTGCAGCATGGTTCTTTTCTTCATGTTTTCTCCTGTCGTTGGACCTGATGTATTTTGGTTCATGAACTTGCGTGATTGGGCCTGCACCCATTCGCGCCCACGCTCAGCCTGCGGCGAAGAACGGCTTGCCGAGCGACGCGGGCGCATTCAGACGTATCGTGTTCGGATTGCGTGAGATCAACACGAGCACGACGACCGTCGCGAGGTAAGGCAGCATCGCGAGGAACTGCGTCGGCACCGGCACGCCAATCGCTTGTGCATAAAACTGCAGGCCTGTCACTGCACCGAACAACAGTGCACCGACAAGCAGACGTCCCGGACGCCACGTCGCGAATACGACGAGTGCAAGCGCAATCCAGCCCCGACCTGAAGTCAACTGCTCCTGCCACAGGTGCAGATTGACGATCGAGTAATATCCGCCTGCCAGTCCCGCCATCGCGCCGCCAAACAGCGTGGCCCCGTAGCGCACGCCGACCACGGGAAAACCAACTGAGTGCGCGACCTGCGGCGACTCGCCGACCGAGCGCAGCACGAGCCCGGCGCGCGTGCGGTACAGAAACCAGCCGACGACGGCGAACATGATGAACGCGAGATAGTCGAGCGGTGTCAGGCTGAAAAACGCCGGACCGATCACGGGAATCTTCGAGAGACCGGGAATGACCCAGGTGCCGATCGACTCGCGCACGGCCGCCGACGTGTACGGCTTGCCGACGTACGCGGACAGGCCGATGCCGAAGATCGTGAGCGAAAGTCCCGTCGCGACCTGGTTGGCGAGCATCGACAGCACAAGGAACGCGAACAACAGCGACATCGCGACGCCCGCGCCTATCGCGGCCAGCACGCCGAGCCACGGGCTGCCCGTAATCGACGTCACCGCGTAGCCCGTCACGGCGCCCATCAGCATCATGCCCTCGACGCCGAGGTTGAGCACGCCCGACTTCTCGGTAACGAGTTCGCCGACGCCGGCGAACATCAGCGGAATTGCCGCAACGACAGCGCTCGACGTGAGCGCGCTGGCTTGTTGAATATCCATGTTGACCTGGTTTCGGGCGGTTTTACGATGCCGCGATGCCGCGACGGCGCACGCGATAATTGACGAACAGCTCTGCTCCCAGCAGACAGAACAGCAGCAGCCCCTGGAACACGCCGGACAACGCCTGCGGCAACTGCATCGACGTTTGCACGGCTTCGCCGCCGAGATACAGCAACGCCATCAGCAGGCTCGCGAGGACGATGCCGAGGGGATGCAGCCGCCCGACGAACACGACAATGATGGCCGTGAAGCCGTAACCCGGCGACCACGTCGCCTGCAACTGGCCGATCGGGCCGGCGATCTCGCCCATCCCCGCCAGACCCGCCAGGCCGCCGCTGATGAGCAGCGACGTCCAGATTGTCTTCTTGTCCGAGAACCCCGCGTAGCGCGCGGCAAGCGGCGCAAGACCGCCCACGTTCATCCGGAAGCCGGCGAAGCTCTTGCGCATGAAGATCCATACGAGCGGGATTGCGACGATCGTCAGGAAGATCGAGGCGTTCAGACGCGTGCCCTTCAGAAATTTCCAGTGCCAGTCGCCGTACAGCGTTGGATAGAGCGCGTCGCCTGAGAACATTTCGGAGAGCGGGAAGTTCATGCCCTGCGGATCACGCCATGGACCGCTCACCAGATAGATCAGCAACTGCGTCGCGACGTACGTGAGCATCAGGCTCGTGAGAATCTCGTTCGTGTTGAAGCGGCTCTTGAGCAGCGCGGGTATCGCCGCCCACGCCATGCCGCCGAGCACGCCGGCGATCATCATCGCCGGCAATATCCACCAGCCTGTCGCCTGATCGAAGTAGATCGCCACGCCGCTCGCCGCAATGCCGCCAAGCAGCATCTGCCCTTCGGCGCCGATGTTCCAGACGTTCGCGCGGTAGCCGACGGCAAGACCCAGTCCGATCAGGCACAGCGGCGACGCCTTTAGCAGCAGTTCCGTCCAGCCGTTGACGCTCGACAGCGGTTCGATGAAAAACGCGTGCATCGCCTGCGCGGGATCACGCCCAACGAGTCCGAAAATGAGAAAGCCGAGCACCAGCGTGAGCAGTGCGGCGATCAGCGGCACGGCCAGCTGCATCGTTCGAGACGGCGTCGTGCGGGCTTCGAGTCGAAACGGAAGAATCATTGTGCGTGTTGTCGGTATGGTCTGTTCGTATGCATCTTTGTGCGTGTGATGCACTTCATGTCATGCATGCGCCGGCAGTTCTGCCGACGGCGGCGCGCCTTCGCGGTCGCCGAATAGCCCCGCCATCCAGCGCCCGATTTCTTCAGGGTTGGTGTCGCCCGTCTTGCGCGACGGCGACAGACGTCCGCGTGCCAGCACGGCAAGCCGGTCGCAGATGTCGAACAGTTCTTCGAGTTCCTCGGAGATCACGAGAATCGCGACGCCGCGCGACGACAGATCCAGCAGTTGCTGCCGGATGAACGCGGCCGCGCCGACATCGACGCCCCACGTCGGCTGCGCGACGACGAGCACCTTCGGCGCCTGCAGGATTTCGCGTCCGACGATGAACTTCTGCAGATTACCGCCCGACAGGCTCTGCGCAAGCGCGCCCTCGCCGCCGCAACGCACGTCGAACGCTTCGATGCAGCGCTTCGCGAACGCGCGCATCGCGCCCGCGTTGATCCAGCCCGAGCGCACCATCTGTTGGCGATGCGCGGTCAGCAGTGCGTTTTCCGCGAGCGACATCGCCGGGACCGCCCCGCGTCCGAGCCGCTCTTCCGGCACGAACGCAAAACCGAGCTTGCGACGCGCCGCCGCGCCGAGCTTGCCGGCTGGCTTGCCGCAAATCGTGACGGCATCGGCGCGGCTTCCTTTGTGCTCGCCCGACAGCGCGGCCAGCAGTTCTGCCTGGCCGTTGCCTGACACACCCGCGATGCCGAATATTTCACCCGAGTGGACGCTGAACGACACATCGTCGAGTGACGTGCCGAAAGGATCGTCACTGGCAGATGAAAGATTTTTCACGTCGAGCAGCACATCGCCGGGCGAGTGCATGCGGCGCTCGTAATCGGGCAGCGAATGGCCGACCATCAGCTGCGCGAGCGATGCATGTGTCTGCTCGCGCGGCTTGACGCTGCCCGTCACCTTGCCGCCGCGCATCACAGTGGCCGTGTCGCAGAGTTCCTGGATTTCGTCGAGCTTGTGGCTGATGTACAGGATGCTGCAGCCTTCCGACGCCAGCCGGCGCAGCGTCGCGAACAGCTTGCGCACGGCTTGCGGCGTGAGCACGGAAGTCGGCTCGTCCATGATGAGCAGGCGCGGGTTCTGCAGCAGGCAGCGCACGATCTCGACGCGCTGGCGCTCGCCGACCGTGAGACTGTGCACGTGGCGCTGCGGATCGATGTCGAGCCCGTATTCCGCGGACACTTCGCGAATGCGCTTTGCAAGCGCCTTCAGATCGAAAGGCTCATCGAGCGCGAGCGCGATGTTTTCGCCGACAGTCAGCGTCTCGAACAGAGAGAAGTGCTGGAACACCATGCCGATGCCGAGCTTGCGCGCCGCGGCCGGACTTGCGATGTCGACGCTCCGGCCTTCCCAGCGAATTTCCCCTGCATCGGGCCGCACGGCGCCGTAGATGATCTTCATCAACGTGCTCTTGCCGGCGCCATTCTCACCGAGCACTGCATGAATCTCGCCGGGCGCGACGATCAGCGTGACGTCGTCGTTCGCGCGAACTGCAGGATATTGCTTGCTAATGCCTGTCAGGGCGAGGCGCGCTGTGGCGCCGTTGCGACGGTTCACGCTGTTTGCGTGTGCGCTGCCGCCCGTCGGGCTGCCTGTCGATGTATCGCTCATGTTCTTCCGTATTACGCGTGTGGCCGACGGCGCGCGACATCCGCCGCGCTCCGCGCCCGATACCGGCGTGGAAACGCGTGTCGCGCCTCCGCAACCGATCGACAATACCGAAATCGACCCACTCAGTCGAGCCGCCAAAATTCCCGCAGACCCGCGCCGTTGCAAGGTTTGCGGGTATCCCACCCTTGACGGTTTTTTATCGCTATATTAAAACGCATATACCCCTTGCCCAGTTCGATCAGCCAGAACATATATTTCGGAGAAGTCATGAGCCAGCAACGCGAGGCGATCGATACCTATTTATTGCGCGTCTTGCATACCCTTCTGATGGAGCGCAGCGTCACGCGCGCCGCCGTCAAACTGAACCAGTCACAACCCGCGATCAGCGCCGCCTTGCGTCGCCTGCGCGACATCACCGGTGATCCACTGCTGGTGCGCGGCAAATCCGGCATGGTGCCGACCGAGTACGGACTGCGTCTGCTCGAACCCGTGCAAAATGCACTGCGCGAAATTGAACGCATTAAATTTCAGCAGCACAATTTCGATCCTGCGACCTCGATCCGCTGCTACCGGATTGGCTGCCCGGACTACCTGAACGTGCTGTTCGTGCCGACCGTCGTCGAGCGCTTTCGCCAGGCGGCGCCGAATGCGACGCTCGAATTCCACTCGCTCGGCCCGGCGTTCGATTACGAACTCGCGCTCGAAGACGGCAAGCTCGACATCGTCGTCGGGAACTGGCCGGAACCGCCAGAGCAGTTGCATCTGTCGAATCTCTTCGTCGACCAGATCGTGTGCCTGATGAGCAACACACATCCGTTCGCGAAACGCGGCGGCCTGACGCTCGACCAGTACCTGAACGCGCCGCATCTCGCGCCGACGCCGTATTCCGTCGGGCAGCGCGGCGCAATCGACGTGCACCTCGCGCGCGAGCGCCTTAAGCGCCACGTCGTCGTCACGCTGCCGTATTTCAACCTTGCGCCGTACGTGCTGATCAAGTCCGACCTGATCTTCACGACCACGCGCCTCTTCGCCGACTACTATGCGAAGTTCCTGCCGCTGACCGTCGTGCCCGCGCCGCTGGACTTCCCGCCGATGCAGTATTACCAGTTGTGGCACGAGCGCGTGCACTACTCCGATGAAGTGCGCTGGCTGCGCAGTCTCGTCGCAGAAGCAACCAAGACGTTGATCGACAAGTAATGCACGACACGTAAGGCACTATCTTGCAGGCGGCGGTCAGAGACCGCCGCTTCGCCTTTGCATGTCGCGCGCGCTCAAGCTGCACTGTGGTACAGCGTCCTCGCAAGCTGGTTATGCCGCTCGATCACGGGCCCAAGGTCCACAGTCGTCAGCACGCCGTCTTTCACCACGATTTTTCCTCCCACCACGCTCGTCGACACCTGGGACGGCGCGCAGAACACGAGCGCCGCAACGGGGTCGTGCAGCGCGCCCGCAAAAAGCGGCTGACGCAGGTCGAACGACACGAAATCGGCCGCCATGCCGGGCGCCAACGCGCCGATGTCGTCGCGGTTCAGCACCTTTGCGCCGCCAAGCGTCGCGATCTCGAGCGCCTCGCGTGCGGTCATCGCGTCCGGCCCGAAGCCGACGCGCTGCAACAGCAGCGCCTGTCGAACCTCCGCGACCATCTGCGCGCCGTCGTTCGACGCCGATCCGTCGACGCCCAAGCCAACAGGCACGCCGGCGAGCCTCATCTTCCTGACAGGCGCGATGCCCGACGCAAGCCGCATGTTCGAGCACGGACAATGCGCGACTCCCGTGCCCGTGCGCGCGAACAGCCGGATGCCCGCATCGTCGAGCTGCACACAGTGTGCATGCCATACGTCGCGGCCGATCCAGCCCAGATCCTCCGCGTATTCAGCCGGCGTCATACGGAATCTTTCACGGCTATATGCAATATCGTTCACGTTTTCGGCCAGATGCGTATGCAGCGAGACGCCATACTGCCGCGCCAGTGCTGCCGATTCGCGCATCAGGTCGCGACTCACCGAAAACGGCGAGCACGGCGCCACGACAACGCGCAGCATCGCGTAGCGGCCGTCGTCGTGATATGTCTCGATCAGGCGCTGCGTATCTTCCAGGATGTCCGATTCAGTCTCGACGACGGAATCCGGCGGCAAGCCGCCGTCTTTCTGCCCCACGCTCATGCTGCCGCGGCTTGCATGGAAGCGCATGCCGATGCGGCGCGCGGCGGCGATGCTGTCGTCGAGCCGGCTGCCGTTCGGGTAGATGTACAGGTGGTCGCTCGAGGTCGTGCAGCCCGACCGCAGCAGTTCTGCCATCGCGGTCAGCGTCGACACCTCGATCATTTCCGGCGTGAGATGCGCCCATACCTTGTACAGGCTCGTCAGCCAGCCGAACAGCTCGGCGTCCTGCGCGGCGGGGATGGCACGCGTCAGGCTCTGATACATGTGATGGTGCGTGTTGACGAGCCCGGGTATGACGAGATGCCCCGTCATGTCGAGTACCTCGTCGGCGGAGTCCGGCAGCGCGTCCGTCGGACCGACCGCGACGATACGGTTGTCTTCGATATAAAGGGCGCCGTCGCGCAGTTCGCGCCGCTCGCCGTCCATCGTGACCAGCACATCGGCGTGCTTGACCAGCATCGTTTTGCCGCGTTGGCCGCTTGCCTGCGTCGTACCCATTGCATTGCTTTGCATCGTCATTCGTTCTCCAGTGCTGCCCTGAGTCGCCACATGTCGGCACTGCATAATGCCGCACGTTGCCGTCCTGGCCGAGGCCGACTGCCCGGCGTGGGCTCAAGCTGCATCGAACTGCATGTTGCCGCCGTATGCGGCGTTCCGGGCATAGGCAAAAGCCGTTCGAACGCGATGTCGCCGGCACGCCACCGCGCCGCTACGTCCGTTCGAACGCAGTTGGCCCGGTTACCCAGCGTGCTACGCCGTCTTCGGGATGCGCGGCCGCGCCGCGCATGACCGTAACCTTCGGCTGACAAAATTGCGCTGGCAACTCGCATTCCTGCGATACCGACATTCAGGCCGCGCATATAGTCGGTA
Organism: Paraburkholderia bengalensis; assembly: GCF_037126505.1. Classification (NCBI taxonomy): domain Bacteria; kingdom Pseudomonadati; phylum Pseudomonadota; class Betaproteobacteria; order Burkholderiales; family Burkholderiaceae; genus Paraburkholderia; species Paraburkholderia bengalensis. The sequence continues at coordinate 52,916 of NZ_JACFYJ010000014.1, read as the reverse complement.
TTTTTGGCGCCGGTACGATCGCAACGTGCGCCCGCTCAGCGGCCCTGGTTCGCGTATGCAGTGGATTGCAAGCGTCTGGGTGGGGCGTCATGCGTCGGCGATTATCTTTCCTATCGCTGGCTCGCGGAGATGAACAATGTTTCTACAATGGATATCACGGCGCTCGCTTCAATCCGCCGACGGGTATGTAGCCACTGACGTGGAGCCTCGATCCGCCGCAACGTGTACTGGATCGGGCCGCCACTGAAACCTCGCATCTACAAGGACAATCGCGAATGGGCAAGCTCACTACCCACGTGCTCGATACGGCGAATGGCCGTCCCGGCGCAGACATCAAGATCGAACTCTTTGCACTTGCCGGCGACACTCGCCGCGCGCTCAAAACCACGATCACCAACCACGACGGCCGCTGCAATGAGCCGCTGCTCGAAGGCGAAACACTGGCCGTCGGCGAATATGAACTCGTGTTCCACGCGGGCGACTATTTCGCGTCGATCGGCACGAAAGTGCCGGAGCCGCGCTTCGTCGATCGTGTCGTGCTGCGTTTCGGCGTCGCCGATCCCGGCGCCCATTATCACGTGCCGCTGCTGGTGTCGCCGTGGTCGTACAGCACCTACCGAGGAAGCTGAAGCAAGCCGACATCGCATGGCGTGCAATATCGAGCGCGTGCGTGCATTTCGCTGATGACATGGAGACATTCGCGAAGCGCACGCCCATCACGAGCCGGTCGGCATTCGATTTCATCCGGCCACTGTTGCATGCATCGAGCCGCTAGCAAACCTATACCAACGCATTAACCCCGTATTGCGCGCAACGCCAAGATGCTGCGCGAACAACGAATCAGGAGTGGAGGAGTTCCATGGAAGGCTTTATCACCGACTGGCTGAATCTCGCGATTCGCTGGTTTCACGTCATCGCTGCAATCGCATGGATCGGCGAATCGTTCTATTTCGTCGCGCTCGATAACAGCCTGAAACCGCCCACGGACCCGAACCAGCGCCGGCGTGGCGTGTTCGGCGAACTGTGGCACGTGCATGGCGGCGGCTTCTACAACATGCAGAAGTACACCGTCGCGCCGCCCGAAATGCCCGATGACCTGCACTGGTCGAAGTGGCCGTCGTACACGACGTGGCTGTCCGGGTTCGGTCTCTTCACGGTGCTGTACCTGTTCGCGCCGAACACGTATCTGATCGACAAGAACGTGCTTGACATGGGCCCCGTCGTCGCGATCTTCTCGGCGCTCGGCTTTCTCGCTGCGGGCTGGATCGTCTATGACTCGCTGTGCCGTCTGCTCGGCAACAAGGACAAGGTGCTCGGCATCTGCGTGGGCATCTACGTGCTGATCGCCGCGTACCTTGCATGCCATATCTTCGCGGGCCGCGCGGCTTACCTGATCATGGGCGCGATGCTGGCGACGATCATGTCGGCGAACGTGTTCTCCGTGATCATTCCGGGCCAGCGCAAGATGGTCGACGCGATGCTCAAGGGCGACACGCCGAACCCGATCTACGGCAAGCGCGGCAAGCAGCGCTCGGTGCACAACACGTATTTCACGCTGCCCGTCGTGTTCGCGATGCTGTCCAACCACTACGCGATGACGTACACGCATCCGTACAACTGGGCCGTGCTGATCGTCATCATGCTGGCGGGCGCGCTGATCCGTCAGTTCTTCGTGATGCGCCATCGCGGCCAGGTGCTGTGGTATCTGCCCCTCGCAGGCGTCGCGCTGATGTTCGGCGCCCTCTTCTGGACGATGCCGAAGCCCGTCGTGCCCGTTGCCGAAGCCGCGAACGCGCCCGTCGTGAAGACGGCCGACATCGTGCCCGTGCTGCAACAACGCTGCGTCGCGTGCCACTCCGCGCATCCCACGATGATGGGCAGCGCGCCCGCTGGCGTGCTGCTCGATACGCCGCAAGAAATTTCGACGAACGCGCAGCGCATCTATCAGCAAGCCGTAACGCTGAAGGCGATGCCGCTCGGCAACGTCACGCACATGACGGATGAGGAACGACAAAAGATCGCCGCCTGGTTCCAGAGTGGCGCGGTCAACTAACGAACGAGGTGTCGATGGACGGGCGCAAGCCCGGTTCTTCGAGGTTGGCGGGCTGTTCGCGCAAGCGGCAGCCCGTTTTTTTGTCATCGAGCGACAGGCGGTTCCGGCAGCACGATTCCTAGGCCTGTCGCGTTCATATCCGTTCGCGCTGAGCAGCGACCCGATATCGCCACGGAATGCGCTCAGGATCTTTCGCATTCGCATCGCGCCGAATGCGAGTCCGTCTTCTGCGCAGTGTCATCGACATCGAACACTAGCTTTACGGTCGCTTCAGCCGCCTTGATACCTTTCGCGGCGGGATGAATCGCATCGATCGGTTGCGCTGTAAAGAGCGGCGAAGGCCGGGTTACGCGTCATCGAACGCAGTCGGCGATCATCACACTTCAACTGTCGTGCACGACACTCACTGCAAAGCAAAAGCCCATTGCGACTCCCGTCACAATGGGCTTTTCGAGCCTCGGTCAAACGTGCTGCCCGACCGCGCAAATACCAGACGAATCAGGCGACAACGGCATTCATCGCTTCTTCCGTCAACCACTGCGACTCGCGCAAATCCTGCTCGTTGAGATTGAGTCCGTCGCCGCCGCGATCCACGACGATGAAATCCGTCACTTCACCCAACGCAAGCAGCGGATGATGCCATACGCCTTTCGCGTAATTCACGCCTTGCCAGCCGCTCGTCACGAACGCGCGGATCTTCGATTCATCCAGCTCCCCAGCGGGCGCCACCACGACGAGATACGGTCTGTCGTTCAGCGGAATGAACGCCTGCGAACCAAGCGGATGCCGCTCCATCATCTTGATCTCGAACGGCAGCGCGCGCGGCTGCCCGCGAAACAGATTGACGAGCGTGCGGCCGCCTTCGTCAGTGACGTCCACTTTGGCGAGATCGTGAAAGCGGATCGTCGTGCCGAGATTGATGGGAATCTGCTTTGCGCCTTCCAGTTCGATCACGTCGCCAAATGGCGCGAATGCTTCGCGCGTCAGCGGTTCGATAGCAAGCGTCTTCATGATGCGAGCGAGCCCCACAGACGCAGACGCGACACACCGCCGTCCGGATAGATGTTGAAGCGGATATGCGTGACGGGCCCCGCCGCCGCGATCTCGCTTTCGTAGAAGTGCTGCTTGTCCATCTGCAGCTTCTGCTCGCCGAGCAGCACGGGCCAGAACATCGCCTGCGTGATGAGCGAACTGTCCGTGCCGCCCGTCACATACGCAGCCTGAATCGAGCAGCGGTCCGGATAGTTGCCCTTGAAGTGCGCGGTATCGACTTCGATCTTCTTGATGATGCCGGGCTGCGCGAGCGCGACGATCGCCCAGTCGTTGCCCGGCTCGCGGCGGCGGCGCGTTTCCCAACCGTCGCCCATGTTGACGCCGCGCCCCGGCATCAGCAGCGTCGATGCAGCGCCGAAGTGCTGGTTGTTCGCAGCGACCAGATACGCACCGTTTTCCATCGCGGCGAGATCGAACAGATCGGTGCGGCTCGCGCCCGCCCAGTCGACTTGCGGCTGACCGTACACGCGCAGCCGCGCGATACCGCCGTCCGGATAGATGTTCACGCGCAGGTGGGTGTACGCATTCGTGTCGCCCACCTCGAGATAGTGGTGGCTGTTGCCTTGCAGCGTCGTCGACGGCACGATCTCGGTCCATTGTGTGGACTGGTTAGGCGCGCCGTCGACCACGCGCGCCGCTTCCACCGATGCCGCCGGCGGGAAGTTGCCCGTAAAGTGGCTGGTATCGAGGTCGAGCCCCTTGATGACGCCCGGCCGCGCGAGCTTGACGATGCACCAGTCGTAGCCCGTCGTACGCTTGCGGCGCGTTTCCCAGCCGTCCATCCACTTGCCGTGGTCGTCGTATTTGCCGGGGATGAAGACGGCCGGCTCCGGATTCAGCATGCGGTCTTTCGGCGCGAAGAAATCGTCGCTGGCTTCGAGCGCCTGCGCACCAAGACGCGGGTCCGCGAGATTCACGAAACGGCGCGTGAATTCGGGAGCGTTGGGATCGAGAATCGGGAGTGCCATCGTTGTCTTCCTTGCTATCTGGTTGTTGCTGTCTGGTTGTGGCTGTGTATGAGGTCCGAATGCGTTTGCCCGTCGAGGCCCGTTGCGCTTACGCGCCGATCAGATCGTCGAGACGGAAACGCGCGATCCGGTAGATCTGATCGAGGCTTTCGCGCAACTCGTCGGCGCGCGTGTTGTTCACGCGCGATTCGAAGTTCGCGATGATGCCGTGACGGTCATAGCCGCGCACGGCGAGGATGAACGGAAAGCCGAATTTCTCGCGATACGCTGCGTTCAGCCGCATCAGCTTGTCGAACTCTTCCTGCGTGCACTGATTGAGTCCGGCACCGCTTTGCTCGCGCGTCGACTCAGCCGTCAGTTCGCCGCGTACGGCCGCCTTGCCCGCGAGTTCCGGGTGGGCGTTGATCAGCGCCAGCTGCCTTGCTTCCCCCGCTGTTTCGACGGCATTCGACATCGTCTTGTGCAGGGCGTCGATATCCGCATACGGACGTTGCGCGGCCGCCGCCTCGGCGACCCACGGCGAGTGTTCGAAGATGCCCGACAGCGCCGCGACGAACGCGTCGGTCGAGATGCTGTTCAGTTGGTCCAGTGTGTATTGCATCGCCTTCATGCCGCAGCCCCGCGGTTGCCCTGTTGTTGATAAGGATGACGCTCGCGCCAGTGACGCGCGATATCGACCCGGCGCGTGACCCACACGCGCTCGTGCTTTTCGATGTGATCGAGAAAACGCTGCAGCGCGCGAAAACGCCCCGGGCGGCCGAGCAGGCGGCAGTGCATGCCGATCGACAGCATCTTCGGCGCTTCGTCGCCCTCTTCATAAAGAACGTCGAACGCGTCGCGCAGATAGGTGAAGAAGTGGTCTGCCGTGTTGAAGCCTTGCGGCGTGGCGAAACGCATGTCGTTGGAGTCGAGCGTGTACGGCACGATCAGTTGCGGCACTGTCGCGCCGCCCGACGTTTCGACGTCCATCCAGAACGGCAGGTCGTCGCCATAGTTGTCGGAGTCGTACAGGAAGCCGCCGTATTCGGCCACAAGCCGCCGCGTGTTCGGACTGTCGCGGCCCGTATACCAGCCGAGCGGCCGCTGACCCGTCACGCGCTCGATCGCTTCCATGCCGAGGCGCATATGCTCCGCTTCGCGCTCAGCCGACATGTCCTGATAGTGAATCCAGCGGTAGCCGTGACACGCGACCTCGTGTCCCAGTTCGACGAACGCGCGAGCTACCTCCGGATGCCGCTCGATCGCCATGCCGACACCGAACACGGTCAGCGGCAGGCCGCGCTTCTCGAACTCGCGCAGAATGCGCCAGACACCCGCGCGCGAGCCGTATTCGTAGATCGACTCCATGCTCATGTGCCGCGCCGGATACGACGCTGCGCCGACGATCTCCGACAGGAACTGCTCCGAGCCCGCGTCTCCGTGCAGCACGCAGTTTTCGCCGCCCTCTTCGTAGTTGAGAACGAACTGAACCGCGACGCGCGCGCGTCCTGGCCAGTCAGCCTGTACAGGGTGGCGGCCGTAGCCGATCAGATCGCGAGGATAGTTCGGGTCGAGTGACATGATGTGATTGGCGCAGCAGTTGACGTGAGCGTTGACATGACGCGCCGGCGGCCGCCATGAAGCGTGGCAAACACGCGACGGCCCGGCCGGCAGGGTAGAACCAGTGTAACGAAAAGGCCCGGGTGCGCCCATACACGCGGGCAGATAGTGCGTGTCAGACGGAGTGTATGTGCGGTGCAATATCGGCGGTGGCGGGATCGGCGCGCAGCGCGTTCGCGTTGACCCGCAACAGGCCCTCGTTCGTGGCACGCTGCGGCACGGCCGACGGCGCCGCGGCAGGCTGCGACCCCGTCGGGCTGAAGCGCGCGAAATCGCCGTCGTAGCGCTTCGCGAGCGGCCTCGCGTAGTCGCCGCGCTTGGCCGTCGCAAGGCGCAGCGCGACGAGCGCCTCGACCCACTTGACGGCTGCCGTCACGCCTTCGACGACGGGCGCGCCCAGCGCATCCTCGATTTCCCGGCACAGTTCGGCCATCCCCGCGCAACCGAGCACGATGGCGTCCGAGCCGTCCTCGTCGAGCGCGCGACGGCATTCGTCCAGAATGATGCGCCGCGCGGACGAGCCCGGCTGGTCGAGTTCGAGCACCGCGACGTCGGTCGCCCGCACGTTGCGGCAGAAGCGCTTCATGCCGTAGCGCTCGGCCAGATGCCAGGCCATCCCGCAGGTGCGCGAGAGCGTCGTCACCACCGAGAAGCCGGGCGCCAGCACGCTCGCGGCATGCATCGCCGCTTCCGCGATGCCGATCACCGGGCCGCGCGCCAGTTCGCGGGCGGCATACAGCCCGGGATCGCCGAAACATGCGATCACGTAACCGTCGAAGCCTTCGCGCTCGCCCGCTTCGATTTCCGCCAGCAGCCCCGGCGTGGCGAGCGCCTCGTCGTAATAGCCTTCGATCGACGGCGGGCCCATCGTCGGGCTCACCGCCACCAGCTCCGTACCCGGCGCCACGACGTCGCGCGCACAACGGCCCATGGCCTCCGTCATCCGTTGCGTCGTGTTCGGGTTGATCAGTTTGATACGCATGTCGACTCCTGTTGCGACCTTCTATCAGCTGTGAGCTGTGGTATGCACGTTATGCAGTCCGGTGCAGATTGCGCGCAAGCACGCGGTAGAACACTGCACCGAGGCCCGCGCCGATGAACCACGAGAAGTTTGCGAGACCGTTCAGCGACGGCACCATCACGCAGATCACCGCGATCACTGCAGCCGGCAGCAGTGCGGCCACTGCAGCATAGTTCACACCGTTGCGATACCAGTACGCGCCCTTTTCCGACACCGTGTACAGATCGTCGAGCACAACCTTCTGACGCTTCACGAGGAAGAAGTCGACAATCAGGATGCCGTACAAAGGTCCGATGAAGCTGCCGAGCACGTCAAGCGTGTAGTGGATCACAGCCGGGTTGTTGAACAGGTTCCAGGGCGTGATGAAAATCGATGCCACTGCCGCCAGCATGCCGCCTGCACGCCAGCTGATGAGCTTCGGTGCAACGTTCGAGAAGTCGAATGCAGGTGACACGAAGTTCGCGACGATATTGATGCCGATGGTTGCGATCGTGAACGTCAGCGCGCCGAGAATCACCGCCGTCGGATGATCGATGCGGCCAACCGTTTCGACGGGATCGGTAATCAGTTCGCCGAACACGGGCAGCGTCGCGGCCGTCGTGATGACCGTCACCAGCGAGAACGCGAGGAAGTTGATGGGCAGGCCCCAGAAGTTGCCGCGCTTGATGCTGCGAAAGCTCTTGCCGTAGCGGGAGAAGTCACCGAAATTCAGCATCGGGCCCGAGAAGTACGAAACCACCAGCGAGATTGCAGTGATCATCACGGGCACCACTTCCATGCCGTGATACTTGACGCCGCCCAGGTTGAGGCCGATGTTCTGCCAGCCCGCGCGCCACACCATGTAGCCGGCGAGCAAGAACATCACCACATATACGGCGGGGCCGGCGAAGTCGATGAACTTCTTGATCGTCTCCATCCCGTTCCAGAACACGAATGCCTGCAGCACCCACAGCAGCATGAAGCCCGCCCAGCCGACCGTCGACAGGCCCATGAAGCCGTGATGATGCACGTCGGCGTAGGGCAGCAGTTGCGGGAAGAACTTGAGCACGACGATCACGAGCGCGCTCGACGCGAGATATGTCTGGATGCCATACCACGCCACGGCGATCAGGCCGCGGATCACGGCGGGAATGTTCGCCCCCAGCACGCCGAACGTCGCGCGGCACGCGACCGGGTACGGCACGCCGTTCTGCTGGCTCGGCTTCGCGATCATGTTGCACAGGATGTTCACGAGTGTGATGCCCACCAGCAACGCGATCAGCACCTGCCAGCTCGTGAGGCCCAGTGCGAACAGGCTGCCCGCGAACACATAGCCGCCGACGCTGTGCACATCCGACATCCAGAACGCAAAGATGTTATAGGCGCCCCACGTCTGATGCTTGAGCGGCGCAAGGTCTTCGTTGTACAGGCGTTCGCTGTAGCCTGAGGGCAATGCGTGCGCGTTGTCCGCGCCGCTGTCGTAATCGGGAATTGCCGAACTATCGGATGCTGCACTGAACTGAGCCATGGATTCCTCCTAAAGTGGGAACGTCGACGAAAATCGACGAGCACTGCATCGTGTATGCCAGGCGCACGGCAAGCCCACTATGTGACCGATACCGATGCGCTTCGCTTACAGATTGCCGCGGTTGTCTCCGTACTTACGTACTTGTTGTGATGGCCAGGCAGGCTTTCCGCGCACGACTGCCAGGCTTTGCCGCGTGAGCGTGGCCGCTTTGTGAGCGACCATCGCCTTACGGTCTTTCGGTCTCGATGCGAGCCGGGTCCGGCTCACATCAGGTCAGGTCTCGTTCGACGTTTCAGTCAAAACCGTTCACTTCAGTGCAGCGCGCACCGCCAGAGAGCGCGGGCGACATGCATGCACTTCAATTCGTGCAACCCAGTTCATGCACTTCGACTCAGTTGCCCACGGTCCTCAGCGCACGTGTGCCGAACACTTCATGCAAATCGGTTCCGCCGCTAGCAGGCCGATCCAGCATCTTCAACTCCACGCTCTGCAGGTGGCGCGACATCAACGCGCCTGCCTTCTTTGCATCGCCGGCGTCGAGCGCCGCGAGAATCGCTTCGTGGTCTTCGAACGAACAGGGGCTTCGGCCCAGCGATTCGTATAGCGCCGAAATCAGCGTGGAGCGTGCGACGAGCCCGTTCAGGCAATCGCACAACACCGTGTTGCCCGTCAGCGAAGCCAGTTCCGTATGGAACTCGCCCGACAGCCTGATCCACGCCGGAAAATCGCGCGATTCGTACGCCCTGCGCTCGCGCGCGATCATCCCGCCGATGCTCTTCAGTCGACGCGAGCCTTGGCCTGCGCAGATCTTGTCGACGACAGCGAGTTCGATGATCCGGCGCATCTCGAACACCTCATGCACTTCCTGCAGCGACGGACTCGCGACAAACGCGCCGCGGTTCGGCTCCAGATCGACGAGGCGATCGGTGGCCAACAGGGACAGCGCCTGACGGATCGGTCCGCGCTTGACGCCGAACACTTCGCACAACTGGGCTTCCGTCAATTTGGCGCCAGGCGCGAGCCGATGCTCGAGGATCGCGGCGCGAATGCGTTCGGCGATCGCTTCGGGTTTCGTGCTGCTCGCGGTGACGTTGGGTGTCTCGGACATGATGTACGTGCTGTTATGGAGTCCATCTTAGGATGGACATAATAATTGTCAACAATTTAGTCGGCGAATTTTCGACAATTTTGGTTGGGACTGACCTGCCGAAAATAAGCCCAAACCGCCGTTAACCCTTGTACAGCGCGGCTTCTGACCTGCCATGGGCATTCGCGTGGCCTCGTTGCGAAGCCAATTTTGTCAACAAAATTTGGGTCTTCGTGGAGCGTGTCTGTTCGAAGGTTGCTTCGACGACAGACAGTTAGTTGCGAACTTGAACCGAAAATAAAGGCGAGCTACCTCGCCTTCCTCCGTCGCGAGGCAACCGGGCAGCGTCAAGCCAACACGGGATGCCCCGACACAGTCAACTTGAACCCATGCCCGCTCGCGACAAGACGCGCGTCGGCGCCGACAGGCAGCGTCAACATATCGGGGATGTGTCCAAACTGCAGGCCCGTCACGATCGGAATGCCGATCACCGACCTCACCTGCTCGACCATCGCGCGCAGGTCGTAGCCGTTGTCGTAGTCGAACGCCTTGCCGCCCGAAAAGTCGCCGAGCACGAGCGCCTGCTGCCGCTCGAGAATGCCCGCGAAATGCAGCTGATAGATCAGCCGCTCGATCCGGAACGGCTGCTCGTTCACATCCTCGACGAACAGAATGCCGCCCTCGACGGGCGGCATGTACGGCGAGCCAACCAGCGACGCCAGCACGGCGAGATTGCCGCCCCAGAGCGTGCCCGAAACATCGACGGTCTGCGCCTGCGGCACCGTGCTGGAGACCGTGAATGTCGGCGACGTCAGCGCGTTCCAGAAGTGCTTCATCGTGAAGTCGCTGACGCTCTCCGCGCCGAAATCGACGGCGAGCATCGGCCCGCCAAACGTCTTCACGTTGGCCTGCGACAGCAGCGCCAGCTGGAGCGCGGTGAAGTCGCTGTGACCGACGAGCGCGATCGGCCGCTCGCTCAAGCGACGTTGCAGCCCGCGATAATCGAGCCCGTGCAGGATACGCACCGCGCCGTAACCGCCGCGCACGGCGAGCACGATGTCCGGTAATTTCAGCGACGGGTCAGCGAGACGGTTCACTTCTGCAGCACGTTCGCCATCCGTGCCCGCGAAACGCTGATAGCGGCGCTGCGTCGCATTCACGTTTTCCACGCGATGCCCTTGCGAGTGCAACCGCTTCAGCGCGAGATGAATCGCGTTCGGATCGTGCGGATAGCCCGAAGGCGCAATCAGTTCGAAGGTGCGATGCGTGACCATATTGAGGCGCGAGTCAGTTGATCGGGTTATTGTCCGGCCTGGGGAGTTGATTGTCGGGCTGGTTATCCGCCTGAACGGTGCTCGCCACGCACGCCGGGTTTGTCGGCGCAGCCGCGGCACGCGCTTCCCGCGCAGCGCGCCGGCGATCGGCGAAAAAGCGCCGCAGCGCCGCGCCACACTCGTCCTCGAGCACACCGCCCGTCACTGTCGTGTGGTGATTGAGCTGCGGATTCGCGAAGGCGTCGACGACACTGCCGCACGCTCCCGTCTTCGGATCACGTGCGCCGAACACGACGCGTGCGATACGCGCGTGCATGATCGCGCCCGCGCACATCAGGCAAGGCTCGAGGGTCACGTAGAGTTCGCAGCCGGGCAGCCGGTAGTTCCCGACTTTTTGCGCAGCGGCCCGCAGCGCGGCCATTTCGGCATGCGCCGAAGGATCATGCCCGCCGATGGGATGATTGAAGCCGCTGGCGATCACTTCGTCGCCACGCACGAGCACCGCCCCGACGGGCACTTCGCCCGCCGCGCGCGCTTCCTCGGCGGCCGCCTGCGCGAGCGCCATGAAACGGCGATCTCGTTCGGAAATAATGACGGGTTCGCGCGCCGGGACGTTGGCGCATGCGTCGACCGTGTCCGGGCCGGAATGGGCGACGGCAGGATCGGTTTCGGGGGTCACGCCGGCTCCGCGTCGACGGCGGGATCATCGGCGACCCGTTCCGACAGGCGCTCCGCGATCCGGCGGCAGTATTCGCGCGGCATGGTGAGCGGCCCGCCGCGCAGCGATTCCAGCGCCATGTCGAGCGCCAGCATCTTCGCCTGCAGGCGGCAGCGCGTCGAGCTGTCGCTGACGGCATCCAGCTCGTTCTGGAGGTCGCGCAGCGCCCGCAATTGTTCGACGGCAGGCGGCACAAAGCCCGCGTTCTTCAGAATGCGGTTCGCTATTCGAACTTCCTCGGGCACCAAAGCGTCGTCATCGAGAGCCTGCGGCGCGCCGGCTCCCGGCAGATCGTCGAACTCGCCGCGCGCTGCCGCGGCGGCAATCCGTTGTTCGACAAGTGCATCAAGCAATTTCATTTGCAATCCACTACGTTGCGGCTCGGGCATTTTATCAGGGAGCTGCGAAATGGATTTGTCGGACGCCTAGAGGACATATCCAGGTTTAGGATTTGTCGTATGGGATGGCGTTTTCCGCCGGGATATGGTTGACGGTTTTGCGCATATTCGCCCCTTAGCCATGTCTAAATGTCGTCTTCATCCGGCCATCGTCTCGACACATCCTGTCCGTTCGGATCGTCCTGTCCGACGTCGTTCGCGCCCGCATGGTCTCGACCCACGATGGCTGCTTTCGGTCGTGCGGTCTCTGGCTGTGGGAATCGCGCTGTCGCTGGCGCTGTCCGGCTGCGGCGTGTTCTGCAATATCGGCGGCGGAAGCGGCGGTGTCGGCGGCGTTTGCGGCGTCGGCACGGGATTGCGCTTCTGATTCATCGCCCTTCATGCGTCATCGTTTTGATCCGACGCGCAATTTACACACTGTTACGCGAGCCGCGCGTCAATAACGATGCACGTTTCCCTATACTCGTCGCCGTCCACAGCTGGTGGCGCAACGACACTCACGTAACATGACCCACACCCGTTTTGCTCGCCCTCTCGTCCGGACGACGTTGTCCGCGCTTGTCGTCACGCTGCCGCTCGCGGGCTGCGTCGTTCCCGGCAATTCGCCTTATGGCTCCTCGTATGCGTCGGGCTATGCGACGCAACCTGCCTATGCGCAGCCCGCGCAGCCGGTGTACACCCAACCCGCGCAGCCGGTCTATGCGCAGCAGCCCGCATACGCGCAGCAGCCACCGCAATATCAGCAGCCGTACGCGCAACAGCCGCAGTATCAACCGCCCGGCGATAGCGAGCCGGACTGGCAAAACAGCCAGGGGTATCAGCAGCCGCAGTCAGGATATGGATACGGCGCGCAATACGGTGTGGTGTCGTCGATCCAGCCGCTCGCGAATCCGGGCGCCGTATCGGCGGGCGGCGTTGCAGGCACCGTGATCGGCGCGGTCGTAGGCGGCGTGATCGGCAATCAGTTCGGACATGGCCACGGACGCGATGCCGCCACCGCAATCGGCGTGCTGGGCGGCGCGGTCGCGGGCAATCAGCTGGGTCAACAGGCGGGCGCGTCGTCGCCGGACGGCTACCGGATATCCGTCCAGCTGAACGACGGCTCGATGCGCGCTTTCGATGTCGGCACGCCCGGCGATCTGCATCCCGGCGACCACGTCCGCATCGCGGGCAACCGGCTGGATCGGTACTGAGCCGTAATGATGCGATGCGTGCGCGCGACATCGACGCTGCGCACGCCGGCATTCACGCAGCAGGTGCAGCAGTCGCCTCACTCAGGACAGGCAGGATGAACGCGCCGCACCTGGATGCACCACAGCGCCACCTCAGTCCACGCCAGCGCGCAACGGAGCGTACCGCTCACTCCGGCTCGACTCCTTTCCCCGGCTCATAGAACATCGCAAATAGTTCGGACTGCGACCCAACGCCGAGCTTCGCATAGATGTGCTTCTTGTGCGCGCGCACCGTTTCGAACGAAATCGACAGCTTCTCCGCAATCGCACGCGACGAATAGCCGCTCAGCGACAGCATCGCCACTTCGATCTCGCGTGCCGTCAGCGCCGCGCGCCCGTTCTTGCCCGTCAGCATGCCGAAGCGCGCGTGCAGATCGGCCTCATCGCTTTGCGCTGCGGGCGGCGCGTCGTCCGCAGCGAACTTTTCGAAAAGCAGACGCTGCTGCATCAACGCGAGCACCCACGGCGAATACAGCGTGAGCAGCGCAATCTCACGCTCGTCGTACTGGCTCGTCTTGCCGAGCGAAAAGCCCATCGTATGGTCGCGATCAATCACGACGTTGAAATGCACCTCGTCGCCGACAATGTTCTTCTTGAAGTAGCGCTGGTAGTACTCGGTCATGCGGAAGTTGTCGGGCGCGACATCGGCGAGCGTGTAGAAGCCCGACGCATGCATCTCGAAGGCCGCGAGATAGAACGGATCGAGCTGATAGAGCGCGGCCAGGTAGTCCTGGAACATCACGTCGATCTTGCCGTCGGGCATCGCCTGCTCGGCGAGCACGCGCGGCGCGCCGTCGCGCGCGAAACGCAGCGCGACCCAGCTGTCGAAACCGACATGCCGTTCGAGCACGCGCGTAATACGCGCCCAGAAATGCGGCCCATCGAGGGCATCGATGGCCGAACCGATCTCCCGATGAAAAGCGAGATCTCGCCATTCGAAGTCCATCGTGTCCTCCAGTGAGGGTAACCCTCGTGGGTAATTTCAGGACAAAAATAATACCCCGATAATCCGTCTCACTACGAAAGGTGGCGGCGCAAGCAGTTTGGCTCATGAAGCAAATTGCACCACCACTGAAAGGCATCTGGAAGGAGGCAACATCATGCAGGTAGAACTGGCGCAACTGGCACTGATCGACAGCGACGTCGCGCACAACACGCGCAAGGTCGTCGAGACAATCGGACGCGTCGATGCAGCAGGCGGCACGAAGCTCGTCGTGTTTCCCGAAACCACGCTGTCGGGCTTTCCGACCCGCGAGAACGTCGCCGACGTCGCGCAGACGCTCGACGGCCCCGCCCTGAGGGCCGTGCGCGACGCCGCGCGGGAAAAAGGCGTCGCCGTGGCCGTGGGCCTCGCGGAGCGCGACGGCAGCCAGTTCTACAACACCACTGTGCTGGTCGACGAACGCGGCGAGATCGCGCTGCGCTACCGGAAAACGCACCTGTGGGCGTCGGATGTCGGCGTGTTCACGCCAGGCGACCGCTTCGAAACCTGCATGTGGAACGGCCTGACCGTGGGCCTGCTGGTGTGCTACGACATCGAATTTCCCGAGACGGCCCGCGCCGTCGCCGCGCTCGATGCCGATCTGCTGATCGTCACCAACGGCAACATGGACCCGTTCGGCCCGGTGCATCGCCGTGCGATCCAGGCACGCGCGATGGAGAACCAGATGTTCGGGCTGATGGTGAACCGTTGCGGTTCCGGCGACGACAACCTGAGCTTTCCCGGCCTCTCCGCGCTCGTCGATCCGTTCGGCGAGACGGTGCTCGAACTGGGCGGCGACGAAACCGTGACGAAGGCGACGATCGACCTGAAGCGCCTCGAAGCGAGCCGCGAGCACTACAACTATCTTCACGACGCGCGCGTGCCGCTCGGCCTCGTGCCCGTCGAACAGTCGAACGGACGTCGGGCGCTGATGATCGAAGCGCGCCGCCGCCGCAACGACTAGACGCGCCAGGCAGTTCGTCCGCGACATGACGCGCGAAGGCCATCCGCTTCGCGCGCGCGGACTCACGTCTAGCCAATGCCGGTTACAAGGCATCGATCAGGAACCATATCGGCCTTTACATAGGCTCAGGAGAAATCATGCAAGAGTCGTCTTCCCGTGAAACGTCGCACCTGAAGCGCACGCTCGGCTTGCCGTCCGTGCTGCTGTTCGGGCTTGCCTACATGGCGCCGCTGATCGTCTACGGCACCTACGGCGTGCTCGCCAAGGCCAGCGACGACACAGCCGCCCTCGCCTATCTGCTGGCGCTGATCGCGATCGCGTTCACGGCGCTCAGCTACGGCAAGCTCGCGCGCCTCTTTCCCGTGGCCGGTTCGGCGTACACGTACACGCGCAAGACGTTCAACGCGCATCTCGGTTTCCTGATCGGCTGGGCGACGCTGCTCGACTATTTCTTCCTGCCGATGGTGATCTGGCTGATCGGCGCCGCGTATCTGAACGCCGCGTTCCCGCATGTGCCGTCGTGGATCTGGATCGTGGCGTTCATCGTGCTGACGAGCGGGCTGAATATCGTCGGCATCGAACTGGCTGCGCGCTTCAACATCGTGCTGATGATCGTGCAACTGGCGATCGTCGCGATGTTCGTCGCGCTGTGCTGGCACTATGCAGCCGCGGCGGCCGCGCCCGGCGGCATCGCGATGGCCGAGCCGTTTTTCAAGCCGCATGTATCGTTCGGCGCGACGATGGCGGGCGCCGCGATTGCCGCATACTCGTATCTCGGCTTTGACGCCGTGTCCACGTTGACGGAAGAAACCATCGATCCGAAAAAGAACATGCCGCGCGCGATTTTGCTGATCGCGCTGATCGGCGGTGCGATTTTCGTGCTCGCCGCGTACACGATGCAGCTTGCCCATCCGGGCGTCGAGTTCAAGGACACGGACTCGGCCGCGTTCGAAGTCGCGAAGATGATCGGCGGCGATATTTTCGTGACCGTATTTCTCGCGGGGCTGATCCTCGCACAGTTCGCGTCGGGCATCTCGGCGCAGGCGAGCGTCGGCCGTCTGCTGTACGCGATGGGCCGCGACGAAATCCTGCCGAAGCGCATCTTCGGCTTCATTCACCCGCGCTTCAAGACGCCCGCGATCAATATCGCGATTGCGGGCATCGTCGGGCTGATCGCGCTGAAGCTGGACGTCGCCACGTCGACTTCGTTCATCAACTTCGGCGCGTTCCTCGCGTTCACGGCCGTCAATCTGTGCGTAGTGCGCATCTATCTGTCGGGCGAGCATGGCGAGCGCAAGATCGGTGTGCTCGGCGGGCTGGTGTTTCCGCTAATCGGGGCGATTTCCGATATCTGGCTGCTCGCGAGCCTCGAAAAGACGGCGCTCGTGCTCGGCTCGGTGTGGTTCGTGCTGGGTATCGCGTATCTGTGCTGGATCACGCGCCTGTTCCGCCAGGCACCGCCCGAAGTGGCCATCTGACACATCGCGCGATGCGGCTGTCCTATACCGGTTACAGGAAAGTCGAACAAAACCAGGACAGCCGCCCCGATAGCAGCGGAATCTGCATGGCGTGACGTCGGAGACGGCGTAGAATACCTGTATATTCATACAGTACCGTCGTCCGCCATGCAACTGCTGAAGAAGCTCGAAATTCTGGCCGACGCGGCCAAGTACGACGCGTCGTGCGCGAGCAGCGAAGCGCCGCGGCGCAGTTCACGCGGCGCCGAGGGCCTTGGCGCGACCACGGGTTCGGGCATCTGCCACAGCTTCACGCCCGACGGCCGCTGCGTGTCGCTGCTGAAAATTCTGCTAACCAACTTCTGTCTGTATGACTGTCAGTATTGCGTCAACCGGCGTACGAGCAACGTGCCGCGCGCGCGTTTCACACCGGAAGAAGTGGTCGGGCTGACGCTCGATTTCTACCGGCGCAATTACATCGACGGGCTCTTTTTGAGCTCAGGCGTGATCCAGTCGTCGGATTACACGATGGAGCAACTCGTGCGCGTCGCGCAGTCGTTGCGCGAAGATCATCTCTTTCGCGGCTATATCCATCTAAAGACAATTCCGGACGCCGATCCCGGGCTGATCGCGCAAGCCGGGCGCTATGCAGACCGCCTGAGCGTCAACATTGAGCTGCCAACGGAAATCAGTCTCGAGCGGCTCGCGCCCGAAAAAAGCGCACATACGATCCGTCTGGCGATGGGCTCGATCCGCCTCGCGCGCGATGAAGCCGACGGCGACACAAAGGCGCCGCCCTTTTCGCCCGCGGGACAGAGCACGCAGATGATCGTCGGCGCGGACGACACCAGCGACAGCACGATCCTGCAAACAGCCGAAGCGCTATACGGTTCGTACCGGCTCAAGCGCGTCTACTACTCGGCGTTCAGCCCGATTCCGGACGGTCCGGGCACGTTGCCCGCCAAGGCGCCGCCGCTGCTGCGCGAGCATCGTTTGTATCAGGCCGATTTCCTCCTGCGCGGCTATGGTTTTCGCGCGGACGAACTGTTCGCGAATCCCGGCAATCTCGCACTCGATATCGATCCAAAGCTCGCATGGGCGCTCGCGCATCGCGACAGCTTTCCCGTCGATCTGAATCGCGCCAACGCGCGCCTGATCGCGCGCGTGCCGGGTATCGGCCTGCGTAACGCGAAGCGGCTAGTGGCGTTGCGGCGCTCGCGGCGCGTGCGCTATCAGGATCTGGTGCAATTGCGCTGCCCGATGGACAAAATCCGGCCGTTCGTCGTGACAGCCGACTATCGTCCGTCACAGGCCGAGGCGTCGTCCGAACGGCTGCGTCACGCGTTGCGGCCACCGCCCGCGCAGTTGCCGCTGCTTTGACGCTGGTTTGACGCGGAGTCGGTCCACGTGCGCATCATCGTCATCGAAAACACCTACGCTGCCTGGCGCGAAGCCGCGCTGCACGCGCTCGCGAGCCGGGCGGCGCCGGAATCGATTGGCTGGCGGGTGATTGGCGAAGACGGCGGCGAAGCCTCGCCGGCGCTCTTCGACGAGCAGACCTGTACGCCGCCTGCCCCGGCTTCGATCGATAGCGCGACGTGCGCATCACGCGCGAACTGGCCGAGTTACTGAAAGACGCCGCGTTGTTTCGCGCCCACGATCGCTGGGCGTTCCTCTACCGCGTGCTCTGGCGCTGGCATGCCGGCGACCGAGCCGTGGCATCGCCCGCCGATGCCGATGGCGCGCGTCTGTATCGCATGGCCAAGGCCGTCCGTCGCGCGAAGCACGACATGATCGCGTACGTGAGGTTTCGGCTGCGCGCGGCGGCCGCCACGACGGATAGCGATGCGTCCGCGCCCGACCTGCCGGAATATGTCGCGTGGTACGAGCCGGAACACGATGTGCTCGCGTGGTCGGCCGAGCACTTCGCGCGACGCATGGGGCGCTCGACATGGCTGATCTCGACGCCCGACGGCGCGGCGTGCTGGGACGGCAAGGCCGTGCGGCTCGAACGTCGCGCGGCGCTGCCGCGCACCGAAGGCAGCCAGACGGCCGACGACGCGCAAGCCCTCTGGCTTGCCTACTACCGCAGCACGTTCAACCCCGCGCGCCTGAACGAGGCCGCGCTCGAACAGCACCTGCCCGTGCGCTTCTGGAAGGGGCTGCCTGAAGGCGCGCTGATTCCATCGATGATCAGCGAAGCGAAAAGCGGCGCGCGACGCATCGCGCAGGCAAGCGGCGTGGGCGCGCTCGACGGCAAGGCCGTGCCCGTCGATGCGCACCGCGCACAGCCGGCGCGCCAACCGCCGTCGACGCTCGACGCCTGCCGCCGTTGCACGCTCTGGCAGCACGCAACGCAGGCCGTCGACGGCGTGGGGCCCGACCATGCGCGCATTATGCTGATCGGTGAACAACCCGGTGATCAGGAGGATCTCGCCGGCAAGCCGTTTGTCGGGCCAGCGGGCAAGCTGCTCGATGCGGCGATAGAACGCGCCGGGCTCGCGCGCGAAAATCTGTATCTGACCAATGCCGTCAAGCATTTCAAATGGATGCTGCGCGGCAAGCGCCGGCTGCACAAAACGGCCGCGCAGCAGGAAATCGACGCGTGCGGCTATTGGTTGGCGCACGAACTGGAGCGCGTGCAGCCTGCCGTCGTCGTGACGCTGGGCGCGACGGCGTTGACGGCGCTGCTGCATGAGAAGGTCAGTTTGCGCGATCATGTCGACCGGCCTCTCGAAGTGGATGGCGTGCGGGTGGTCGCGACGTATCATCCGTCGTTTGCGTTGCGGCAGCAGAACGACGAAGCGCGCGAACGCGTGCTGGCCGCCATCAGCGCCGCGCTGGCGCAGGCGCGCGAACTGGCGGGCGTCGCGTAGAAGCGGCAATGGGCGCTGCGCCGTGGATTTTCAGGACATCGGCAACGACATGCGAACCGTGCTGCACACTGAGAGACTGCGCCTCGAACCGTTCGACGAAGTCCACTTCGTCGGGCTTCTCGCGCTCAACTCCGATGCCGCCGTGATGCGATACCTGGGCGACGGCTCGCCCGCGACGCCGGAGGAAGTGCAGCACAGCATCGACACGTCGAAGGCGCAATGGGACCGCTTGGGTTTCTCGTGGTGGGCGTTCGTCCGCACCGACGATGGCGAGCTGATCGGTGCGGGCTGCGTGCAGCACATCGAAAACGAGCCGGCCAATCCCGTCGAAGTCGGCTGGCGCCTGAAGCGCGCTTACTGGGGACGAGGCTACGCCACCGAGGCGGCCCGCGCGATGATCGAATTTGCCTTTGAGGAACTGGGTATCGCCTCGATCTTCGCGACGACACATCCGGCGAACATTAAATCGATCAACGTGATGAAGCGGCTCGGCATGCGAAGCGTGGGTCTGAGACCGTACTACGGGACGCTGGCGGCGACGTATGTGCTGGACAAGCCCTAAGCGTTGCCTGCGTTGCGAACTTATACACAAAAAAGGGCGCCGCAGCGCCCTTTTTTTACCTCTCTTATTCCCACTCGATCGTCGCAGGCGGCTTGCCCGAGATGTCGTACACGACACGATTGATGCCGCGCACTTCGTTGATGATCCGGTTCGACACATGGCCGAGCAGATCGTGCGGCAGATGCGCCCAGTGCGCCGTCATGAAATCGAGCGTCTGCACCGCGCGCAGCGCGACGACGTACTCATACGTGCGGCCATCGCCCATCACGCCGACGCTCTTCACGGGCAGGAACACCGCGAACGCCTGGCTCGTCAGGTCGTACCACGACTTGTCCGTTTCCTTGTCGATGAACGTGCGCAGCGTCTCGATGAAGATCGCGTCCGCGCGACGCAGCAGGTCCGCGTACTCGCGTTTGACGTCGCCGAGAATCCGCACGCCGAGGCCCGGGCCCGGGAACGGATGGCGATACACCATCGAAGGCGGCAAACCGAGCTTCACGCCCAGTTCGCGCACTTCGTCCTTGAACAGTTCGCGCAGCGGTTCGAGCAGCTTCAGGTTCAGCGTTTCCGGCAGGCCGCCCACGTTGTGATGGCTCTTGATCGTATGCGCGGCCTTCTTGCCCTTGCCCGCCGATTCGATCACGTCCGGATAGATCGTGCCCTGCGCGAGCCACTTCGCGTCCGTCAGCTTGCCCGCTTCCGTCTGGAACACTTCGACGAACTCAGCGCCGATGATCTTGCGCTTCGCCTCGGGGTCGGTCACGCCCTTCAGCTTCGACATGAAGGCTTCGCTCGCGTCGACGTGAATCACCTTCACGCCGAGGTTGTCGGCGAACATCGACATCACCTGCTCGGCCTCGTTCAGGCGCAGCAGGCCGTGATCGACGAACACGCAAGTCAGCTGATCGCCGATCGCGCGATGCAGCAGCGCCGCTGCCACCGACGAATCCACGCCGCCCGACAAGCCAAGAATGACGTGCTCGTCGCCGACCTGCTTGCGGATGTTCTCGACGGCTTCGTCGATGTAATTGCCCATTTCCCAATCGGGCTTCGCGCCGCAGATTTTCAGCACGAAGCGTTCGAGCATCGCGCGGCCCTGCACCGTGTGCGTGACTTCCGGATGCCATTGCAGGCCGTAGAAGTGGCGCGCCTCGTCGGCCATGGCGGCAATCGGGCACGATTCCGTCGACGCCATCAGCTGGAAGCCCTGCGGCATTTCCAGCACCTTGTCGCCGTGGCTCATCCAGACCTTCAGCATGCCGTGGCCTTCCGCCGTCGCGAAGTCCTGAATGCCGTCGAGGAAGCTCGTGTGGTTGCGTGCGCGCACTTCCGCGTAGCCGAATTCGCGCATATGGCCGGTGTCGACCTTGCCGCCGAGCTGTTCGGCCATCGTCTGCATGCCGTAGCAGATGCCGAGCACGGGCACGCCTGCTTCGAACACGGCTTGCGGCGCGCGCGGCGTGTCGCTCTCTGTCACCGAGTTCGGGCCGCCTGACAGGATGATGCCCTTCGGCTTGAATTCACGGATGAATTCGTCGCTGACGTCGTGCGGATGAATTTCCGACAGCACGTGCGCTTCGCGGATGCGGCGTGCGATCAGTTGGGTGACTTGCGAACCGAAGTCGAGGATCAGGATCTTGTCATGCATGGCAGCGGACGGAATCTAAAAGGAACGGATAGGAGAAGCCGCGCTTGTCGCTTCGCGACGCGGCGGCATGATATTCAAAACGGACGGGATCGAGGCGCACCGGGCGTCCGGGCGCCGCATTGCGGTGCACCGTCATCGACACGGCAGGACCTGCACGCAGACGGATTCCGGTTGACTCGGCAGTGGGCGTCAAGTCGCGCACGTCAGCCATGAAACGGCGGCCGGGGCGACCCGGATTTCGCTTCGGCGGCATCGCGCTCGGCGGCTGCGCGCTCACGCGCGGCGGCATCCTCATGCGCCTGAGCCAGGCGCTCGTGCGCCAGCGCGTCTTCGCGCGCGGCGGCGGCCGCTTCGGGCATCGTCGCCCGCGACGGCGTGGCCGTCAGGCCTGGCTCGACGGGATGACCCGTTGCGGGACTGACGGGCGACGCCGCAGCCGGGCTGAGCGTCGGCTCGACATACGTCCCGCTCGCGGGATAGACGACGCCCGGCCGTGCCGCATCGCGTTCACGTTCGGCCTTGCGCGCAGCGTTCTCCGCTTCGCGCGCGTTCGTGCGGTCGGCGCGTTGGGCGGCTGCTGTGCCCGCCAGCCGCTCGCGCCGCTTCACCGCGCCCGCCAGCCTCACGCCGCCGAGCCCGATCACCAGCAACACCACGCCCGCAAGCACCGCCACCAGCTGGCCCAAACCGGACAAGGGCGGCGTATGCAGGCCGACCAGCCAGACCAGCATCAACACGCCCGTCAGCCAGTTCACATGGCCGACGACTTTGGCGACCGTGGCCGTCATCGCGCCGTCGATCGACGCATGCAGCGCGAGCCACGCGAGTCCGATCAGCGCGACACCCGCACCCTGCCCGACCAGCGCCGGGTCCGTCTGCACCAGCTGCAGCGCGTCGTACAACGATTTCCATGGCGTGAGCAGCAACACCAGCCCAAACGCCAGCAGCAACAACGCATCGATGATCAGTACGGCACGCAGCAGCGGCTTCATCGGCGATCAGTCCACGTGATAGTTGGGCGCTTCCTTCGTGATCTGCACGTCATGCACATGCGATTCGCGCATGCCCGCCGCCGTGATCTGGACGAACTCGGCCTTCTCATGCAGCTCGTCGATCGTGCGGCAGCCGCAGTAACCCATCGACGCGCGCACGCCGCCCACCAGCTGGAACAGGATCGCACCGACCGCGCCCTTGTAGGCGACGCGGCCTTCGATGCCTTCCGGCACCAGCTTGTCGATGTTCGCGGAGTTGTCCTGGAAGTAGCGATCCGCTGCGCCGTCCTTCATCGCGCCGACGGAACCCATGCCGCGGTACGACTTGTACTGGCGGCCCTGATACAGGAACACGTCGCCCGGCGACTCTTCCGTGCCGGCGAACATGCTGCCCATCATGACGGCGTCTGCGCCCGCTGCGAGCGCCTTGCTGACGTCGCCCGAGAAACGCACGCCGCCGTCCGCGATCACGGGAACGCCGGAGCCCTTGAGCGCCGCCGACACGTTGGCGATAGCCGAAATCTGCGGCACGCCGACACCGGCGACGATACGCGTGGTGCAGATCGAGCCCGGGCCGATGCCGACCTTCACGCCGTCCGCGCCGTACTCGACAAGCGCCTTGGCCGCGTCAGCCGTCGCGATGTTGCCGCCGATCACTTCGACGTGCGGGAAATTCTTCTTGACCCACTGGACGCGCTCCAGCACGCCGCGGCTGTGGCCGTGCGCCGTGTCGACCACGATCACGTCGACGCCCGCCTGCACCAGCAGCGACACGCGCTCTTCGTTGTCCGGGCCGACGCCGACGGCGGCGCCCGCGCGCAGCTTGCCGTGCTCGTCCTTACAGGCGTCCGGGTGTTCCGTCTGCTTCGTGATGTCCTTCACCGTCATCAGGCCGCGCAGTTCGAACGAATCGTTGACGACCAGCACGCGCTCCAGACGGTGGCTATGCATCAGCGCCTTCGCTTCGGCGAGGGGCGTGCCTTCCTTGACGGTCACGAGGCGCTCGCGCGGCGTCATGATCGTGCGCACGGGCTCGTCCAGACGGCTTTCGAAGCGCAGGTCACGGTTGGTCACGATGCCGATCAGCTGTGCGCCTTCGACAACCGGGAAGCCGGAAATGCCATGCTGGCGCGACAGCGCGATCACGTCGCGCACTTTCATCTGCGGCGGAATCGTGATCGGGTCGCGCACCACGCCCGATTCGAAACGCTTGACCTTCGCGACTTCGCGAGCCTGCTCGGCAGGCGTCAGATTCTTGTGGATGATGCCGACGCCGCCCATCTGCGCCATCGCAATGGCGAGGCGGGCTTCCGTGACGGTATCCATCGCGGCGGAGACGAGCGGCATGTTGAGGGAGATGTTGCGGGTCAGCCGGGTTTTCAGGCTGGTGTCGCGCGGCAGAACGTCGGAGAAGGCCGGGACGAGGAGCACGTCATCGAACGTGAGTGCTTTTTGGATCAGACGCATGGCAAATCCTATAGGCGCAAAAGCGAATTATACGCGATACCTCCCCGCTTTTCACTGCGCGAACAGTCAGTTAGCGAAATTGTTCACGGTTTTATGGCATCGAACGACCGCGCTCTTTCGCTTCTGCGTTCGCCTCGCGTTCGAACACGTTTCGTTTACTCGCTCGGAGGCACGCGCGCTTTCAGACGTCGCTAGGAGGCATCGCTTGCAGACATCTTTCCCAGCATAGTCGAAGCGCGGCGGAGTGCAGAATCGAACAAGACGCCGATGCGCGGGGCGAGCTATGCTGCGCGCACTTTTCAGTTTTTTGATTCGGGGCAGGCAATGCAGCGCGGCGTGGTCTACGGGATGTTGGCGGGAGCGTTATGGGGCATGGTGTTTCTGGTGCCGCGGCTGTTGCCCGATTTTTCACCCGTGCTGCTGAGCGCCGGGCGCTATGCGATGTACGGCGCGGTGTCGCTGGTCGCCGCGCTGCCGTCGGCGCGCTCGCTGCTGCGCCGCCTGACGCGCGACGACCTGCGCGCGCTCGTCAAGCTCGCGCTCGCGGGCAACCTGCTCTATTACCTGCTGCTGACGGGCGCCGTGCATCTCGTCGGCATCGCGCCGTCGTCGCTGATCGTCGGCGTGCTGCCCGTCACGGTGACGCTGCTCGGCCGGCGCGACCACGGCGCCGTGCCGCTCGCGCGGCTCGTGTGGCCGCTCGCGCTGGTCGTCGCGGGTATCGCGTGCATCAATGTGGACGTGTTCAGCACGGCGGACGGGGCGTCGGGAACGATTGCGACGAAGCTCGTCGGGATCGCGTGCGCGATTGGCGCGCTCGCCTGCTGGACGTGGTTCGCCGTCGAGAACGCGCGCTATCTGCAGCGTCACACGCATTTCAGCGGCAATGAGTGGTCGGTGCTGTGGGGCGTCGTGACCGGCTTGCTCGGTGTGCTGCTGTGGCTCGCCGTCGCCGTGCTGCCGTCGCCTGCCGTCGATACGTCGCACGTCGATAGTCGCTGGCATCTGTTCTGGATGCTGAATCTGGCGCTCGCGATCGGCGCATCGTGGCTCGGCAACGGCCTGTGGAACGCGGCGTCCAAACGGCTGCCGCTCACGCTGTCGGGCCAGCTGATCGTGTTCGAGACGCTGTTCGCGCTGCTGTATGCGTTCATCTACGACCACCGGATGCCGCGCTCGCTCGAACTGGCCGCCATCGTGCTGCTGGTGGCGGGCGTCAGCTGGTCGGTGCGCCAGCACGCCGGCGACGATTCCCACCGCCCGACGCTCGAAGACAAGGCGCAAGCGGCCGTGCACTAGTTTCGCCAGCCGAATCTGGCGATGGACAACAAAAAAAACGGCGCGCCGCCTACGCGGTGCGCCGTTCATCGCTGTTTCGGCCGATGCGCCCTAGCGGGAATCCTTCGGCAGCCACTTGCGCCCTTCGACTGAGCCTTCCTTGCGCGACTTCTCGACGCGCGCCTGACGCGCCGCCTTCGGATCGACGATCAGCGGCCGGTAGATTTCCACGCGATCGTGATCCGCCAGCACGGCGTCGAGCGGCTTGAGCTTGCCGAACACGCCCGTCTTCTGCTGCGTCAGATCGATGCCCGGGTGCCGTTCGAGGATGCCGCTGGCGGCGATGGCCTGCTGGATGGTCGCGCCTTGCGGCAGTTCGAGCGCAATCAGCGTCTGCTCGTGCGGCAGCGCGTAGCAGACTTCGATGTTCAGCGTCGTGCTCATGCCTTGCCGTAGCGCTGGTCGGCGCGTTTCACAAATGATTCGACGAATGTGTTCGCAATATGGCTGAACACCGGTCCGATGATTTTCTCCAGCAGAATGTTCGAGAACTCGTAGTGCAGCGCGAACTCGATCTTGCACGCGTCCGCGCGCAGCGGTGTGAAGCGCCAGTAGCCGGTGAACTTCTTGAACGGGCCGTCGGCGAAGTTCATGTCGATGCGCGTCGGCCGTTCCTGCGTGTTGTGTGTCGCAAAGTGCTGCTTGATGCCCTTGAAGTTGATGTCGATCTTCGCTTCCATCAGGTTTTCTTCCTGGCGACGGATCTCGACGCCGCCGCACCACGGAAGGAAATTGGGGTAATCGGCGACGTCGGTGACGAGGTCGAACATCTGCTCCGCCGAATGGCGGATCAACACGGTTTTTTGGACATCTGCCATAAATTGAACAGCGCGTGGCAACGGTGAATGGGAAATAGCGAACGCGTGACAATCGAATGACACCGCGGCGGGTTTTCCGTGTCCCGCTTTGCTAAAATCGTGATTTTAAACGAGTTGGGCAGTTTCCATTCATGAGCATCATCGACAACAGAAAGGCGTTCTTCGATTACTCGATCGAGGAGCGTTACGAGGCGGGGCTCGTGCTGGAGGGCTGGGAGGTCAAGGCGCTGCGCGCCGGCCGCGGCCAGATCAAGGAAGGCTACGTCGTGATCAAAAACGCCGAGCTATTTCTGATCGGCACGCACATCAGCCCGCTGCCCGAGGCCTCGACGCACATCCATCCCGACCCCGTGCGCACGCGCAAGCTGCTGCTGCATGCGGAAGAGATCAGCAAGCTGATCGGCAAGGTCGAGCAGCGCGGCTATACGCTCGTGCCGCTGAATTTTCACTACAAGAACGGACGCGTCAAGTGCGAGATCGGGCTTGCCAAGGGCAAGAAGCTCCACGACAAGCGCGAAACCGAGAAGAAGCGCGATTGGGAGCGGGAAAAAGCCCGCTTGATGCGTACACCGACCTGACCCGGCTTGCTCCGTTTCAGACGCTGAAAAAATATGGCCCGCACATGTGCGCGGGCCATTTTCTTTGCCGCCGGCCTCGCCTTCAGGCCGGCGTCTTGTTCTGCTTCACGATCGTCAGCGCCGACGCGATCATCGAACTCATGTCGGCCATGTTTCCGGGCACGATCAACGTGTTCCCCGCCTTCGCGAGATTCGCAAACGCGTTCACATATTGCTCGGCAACCTTCAGATTGACGGCCTCCATGCCGCCCGTCGATTGGATCGCCGCCGCGATTTTCTGAATCGCCTGCGAGTTTGCTTCAGCCACAGCCAGAATCGCCGCGGCCTGGCCTTGCGCCTGGTTGATCGCCGCCTGACGCTCGCCTTCGGACTTCTGGATCGCCGCCTCACGCCCGCCCGACGCAATATTGATTTGCTCCTGCTTGCGCCCTTCCGACGCCGCGATCAGCGCGCGCTTCTCGCGCTCGGCCGTGATCTGCGCCTGCATCGCGTGGAGGATTTCCTTGGGCGGCGTCAGATCCTTGATCTCGTAGCGCAGCACCTTCACGCCCCAGTTCGACGCCGCTTCGTCGAGCGCGGACACGATCGAATGGTTGATGAAGTCGCGTTCCTCGAAGGTCTTGTCGAGTTCGAGTTTGCCGATCACCGAGCGCAGCGTGGTTTGCGACAGCTGCGTGATCGCGAACACGAAGTTGCTCGAACCGTACGACGCCTTCATCGGATCTGTCACCTGGAAATACAGCACCCCGTCCACCTGCAGCTGCGTGTTGTCGCGCGTGATGCAGACCTGACTCGGCACATCGAGCGGGATTTCCTTCAGCACGTGCTTGTACGCGATCCGGTCGATGAACGGCAGCACGAAGCTCAGGCCCGGCGTGAGCGTCGCATGATAGCGCCCGAGCCGCTCCATCACCCACGCGTGCTGCTGCGGCACGATCTTGATCGTCTGTGCGGCAATCACGATCACGACGATCAGCAAAACCAGCCCAACGATGCTCGACGGTTCCATTCCTGCACCCCATTCTGTTCTTGAGTTGTTGTGCGCATCCCGGATGCGCTTTTCGAGTCGCGTCTCAACAACGCCTGAACCGGTCCTAACGATTCACGTCCGCACCGCGTGCCGACTCGCGACTACGACCAGACAATTGCCGCGTAAAGCAGTGATTTCGTAGACGTTCGCATCTTCCGGCTCGCCCGGCGAGAGTTCGACATCCCAGGTCGCACCGCGATAGCTGGTCCGTGCGTGTCCGGCGTGCCATGCGGGCACGACCAGCGTCGAGCCGATATCGAGATTCACGTCGGGATTGCGCGCGGCTTCGGCGCGCGTCCTGGTTTTGCGGCCAAAGCGCGACTTGCGCAGCACCAGCACCGCGGCCAGCGCGACGACGGCCGCGATGCCGAACTGCAGCGTCAGGTCCGCGCCCGCGAGACGCGCCAGCGCCGCCGCGACGAAGCCCAGCGCCACCATCAGCAGATAGAACGTGCCGTGTATCAGTTCAAGTACGACCAGCACGCCCGCGCCGATCCACCAGAGCAGTCCAACCATGTGCGTCACTTGCGCCTCCACAAAGCAAAACACCCCGGGGCTACCGGGGTGTTTATAGCATGAAGCGTCAGCGTTTTATCGTTCGCAGCGGCACCTTTTACCGACGCCTGCTAAACGATGCGCGGTGCTTACTTCGCGGTCGTTTTCGCCAGCGCCTGCCACGTATCGATGATCGTGTCCGGGTTCAGCGAGATCGATGCGATACCTTCGTCCGTCAGCCATTGCGCGAAGTCCGGGTGATCCGACGGGCCCTGGCCGCAGATGCCGACGTACTTGTCCAGACGCAGGCACGTTTCGATCGCGCGCTTGAGCATGAACTTGACGGCGGGATCACGCTCGTCGAAGTCGACGGCGAGCAGTTCCATGCCCGAGTCGCGATCGAGGCCGAGCGTGAGCTGCGTCAGGTCGTTCGAACCGATCGAGAAACCGTCGAAGAACTGCAGGAACTCTTCGGCGAGGATCGCGTTGGACGGCACTTCGCACATCATGATCAGGCGCAGGCCGTTTTCGCCACGCTTCAGGCCGTACTTCGCCAGCAGCCCGACCACGCGCTCAGCCTGTTTCAGCGTGCGCACGAACGGCACCATGATCTCGACGTTCGTCAGGCCCATTTCTTCGCGCACGCGCTTGAGCGCCATGCACTCCATCTCGAACGCTTGCGCGAAGTCTTCAGCGATGTAACGCGATGCGCCGCGGAAGCCCAGCATCGGGTTTTCTTCGTCCGGCTCGTAGCGCGAACCGCCGATCAGCTTCTTGTACTCGTTCGACTTGAAGTCCGACAGACGCACGATCACGGGCTTCGGATAAAACGCGGCGCCGATCGTCGCGATGCCTTCCGTCAGCTTGTCGACGTAGAACGCACGCGGCGATGCGTGACCGCGCGCGACGCTTTCGACGGCCTTCTTCAGGTCCTGATCGACGTTCGGGTATTCGAGAATCGCCTTCGGGTGAACGCCGATGTTGTTGTTGATGATGAATTCCAGACGCGCGAGACCCACGCCCTTGTTCGGCAGTTGCGCGAAGTCGAACGCGAGCTGCGGATTGCCGACGTTCATCATGATCTTGACGGGGATCTCGGGCAGTTCGCCGCGCTGGACTTCCGTCACTTCCGTTTCGAGCAGACCGTCGTAGATCTTGCCTTCGTCGCCTTCCGCGCACGACACCGTCACGAGCGCGCCGTCCTTCAGGACGTCGGTTGCGTCGCCGCAGCCCACCACCGCCGGCACGCCCAGTTCACGCGCGATGATCGCCGCGTGGCAGGTCCGGCCGCCACGGTTCGTGACGATCGCCGACGCGCGCTTCATCACCGGCTCCCAGTTCGGGTCGGTCATGTCCGCGACGAGCACGTCGCCCGGCTGCACACGCTCCATCTCCGACGGATCATGAATCACGCGCACGGGACCTGCGCCGATCTTCTGGCCGATTGCCCGGCCCGTCGCCAGCACCTGCGACTGACCCTTCAGCTTGAAGCGCTGCTCGGCCTTGTTGCCGCCTTGGCTCTTCACCGTTTCCGGACGCGCCTGCAGGATGAAAATCTTGCCGTCGCGGCCGTCCTTGCCCCACTCGATGTCCATCGGACGCTGGTAGTGCTTTTCGATGATGACGGCGTACTTCGCGAGCTCGATCACGTCTTCGTCGGTGATCGAGAAGCGGTTGCGCTGCTCGTGCGGCACGTCGACGGTCTTCACGCGACCTTGCTCGCCCGCCTTCGTGAATTCCATCTTGATGAGCTTCGAGCCGATCGAGCGGCGGATGATCGGGTATTTGTTCTGTGCGAGCGTGGTCTTGAAGACGTAGAACTCGTCCGGATTCACCGCGCCTTGCACGACCGTTTCACCGAGGCCGTAGCTCGACGTGATGAAAACGGCGTCCTTGAAACCGGATTCCGTATCCAGCGTGAACATCACGCCCGCCGCGCCGACGTCCGAGCGCACCATGCGCTGCACGCCCGCCGACAACGCGACTTCAGCATGCGTGAAGCCCTTGTGGACGCGATAGGAGATGGCGCGGTCGTTGTACAGCGACGCGAACACGTGCTTCATGCGATCGAGCACGTCTTCGATGCCAACCACGTTCAGGTAGCTTTCCTGCTGGCCGGCGAACGATGCGTCGGGGAGGTCTTCCGCCGTTGCCGACGAACGGACGGCAAACGACAGCTCTTCAGGCGAGCTCTTTGTCAGCGTTTCGAACGCCGTGCGGATTTCCTCTTCGAGCCGCGACTGCAACGGGGCATCGACGATCCATTGACGGATTTCCTTGCCAGCAGCGGCGAGCGCCTTCACGTCGTCGACGTCGAGCGTCTCCAGACGTTGCGCGATGCGTTCGGTCAGATTGTTGTGATGGAGGAAATCGCGAAATGCCAGCGCCGTCGTGGCAAAGCCGGTCGGCACGCGAACGCCCGCCTGAGCGAGTTGACTGATCATCTCGCCGAGCGACGCGTTCTTGCCGCCGACGATTTCCACGTCGGTCATTCGCAACTGCTCGAATGGAACTACATACGCCTGATCCTTAGCAACGTTAACTGCGTTAGTCATACAAGCCCCTAAGTGTGGAAAAAATGCTCGATTGCGCAAGTGGGCTTGAACACAGGGCGCTTATTGGAAGCGTGGTCCCGTGCCTTGCGCAACCTGTTGGAGAAGCAATCGCGGAAGGGCCGTATGCCCCGCACGAAGCCCGACGAAGCGGGAGATTGAGCGAACTTGCAGCGTTGCCGTCCAAGTTACGTACAAATCGCGGCGGAATGGATGAAGGATCACCGGCAGTTACGCGCGATTTGGCTGCAATTGCTTATCCAACAGGTTGCCGCTATTCTACCGTGCCGACTCTCAAAATGTGACAGTCGGCGGAGAAATGCGCCTCAGACGGCGCGCGCGGCTTGCCGCCGGGGTTTGCATGTCGACCTGCGGCGTTTGCACCCGGCGCGCGACGCTCGCGGCGCCACACTGCGCCGTCGTGCCCACGTTGCAATTTCCCGGCCAGCGCCCGGGCAGCGCGCGGCACACGGCAAGGTCCGATTCGAGCGGACGTTGACGCCCGCGTTCCTGCCCTTGTTTTTTGTTCCTTCGATGCCGCCCACCGTATTCATCGTCTCCGACGGTACCGGGATTACTGCCGAAACCTTCGCGCATTCGATCCTTTCCCAGTTCGACCAGAAATTCCGCCTGGTCCGTGTCCCATTCGTCGATTCCAACGAGAAGGCGTACGCCACGCTCGAAAAGATCAACGAAGCCGCTCATCACGAAGGCCGTCGCCCGATCGTGTTCACGACGCTCGTGAACAGCGCGTCCAACCAGATCGTGAAAGACTCGAACGCGCTGGTGCTCGACATGTTTCAGACGTTCGTCGAGCCGCTCGAGCAGGAGCTGGAACTGAAGTCCAGCCACGCGATGGGCCGCGGCCATCAGAACGCCGACACCGAGGAGTACAAGAACCGGATCGAGGCGATCAATTTCTCGCTGGCGCACGACGACGGCCAGTCCAATCGCAATCTCGAAGAAGCGGACGTGATTCTCGTCGGCGTGTCGCGCAGCGGCAAGACGCCGACCAGTCTGTATCTTGCGATGCAGTATGGCGTGAAGGCGGCAAACTATCCGCTGATTCCGGAAGACTTCGAGCGCGGCAAGCTGCCCACGCCGCTGCTCGCGCATCGCTCGAAGATGTTCGGGCTGTCGATCGATCCGCAACGGCTTTCGGAGATCCGCAACGAGCGGCGCCCCGGCAGCAAGTACGCGGCGCTCGAAAATTGCCGCTACGAAATCAACGAAGCCGAGGCGATGATGCGGCGCGAAGGAATCAAGTGGCTCTCGTCGACGCACAAGTCGATTGAGGAAATCGCGACCACGATCCTGCAGGAAATCAGGCTCGACCGGTCGTCGTATTGAGGCATTGCGCTGAACTGAAAAGCCGCTGACATCAGCGGCGTTTTTGCTTTTGAAGCGGGATTCGATTAGCGCCCGCGCTGCTGGCGGCACTGCTCGAACAGACAGACGGCGGCGGCGGCCGCGACGTTCAGCGACTCCATTCCGCCCGGCTGCGGAATGGTCACGCGATACGTAACGGCATCGCGCCACGGCTGCGACACGCCCGCGCCCTCGTTGCCGAACACCCACGCGACAGGCTCCGACAGATCGATGTCGTAGATCGCCTGCGCGCCGTGCGAATCCGTAATCGCGACGGGCACGTCGAGCCGCCCGATCAGCGTCTGCGATTCGACGTCCTCGTGAATCTGCAGCAGAAAATGCGCGCCCATGCCCGAGCGCAGAACCTTCGTCGACCAGGCGTAGGCGGTGCCCGGCGCGCAGAACACATGGCCGATGCCCGCAGCTGCCGCGCTGCGCAGAATCGAGCCCACGTTGCCCGCATCCTGGACGCCGTCGAGCACGACACAGCCCGTCGTCACACGCTCGGGCAGCGGCACATCGAGTTTGTCGACCAGCAGCAGCATGCCCATGCCGTTGACGACGTTCGACAACTGCCCGAAGAGGGCATCCGGCAGCGTCACGATGCGCCGCTCGTCGATCCGCGCGACGATCGCCTGCGCTTCGTCGTGGCGCAATGCGCCCTCCGTGACGACACAGGTTTCGGGCTGGCCGGCGACGTCGAGATACGCGCTCGCGAGATGGAAACCTTCGAGCAGCGCGTGAGCGCTCTTGCGCTGTTGATGCGTCGAGCCGGCCAATGCCTTCAGGCGCTTGTAGAGCGGATTGTCCCGCGAGGTGATGGCTTTCACTGGCAGCGAAAATCGTGTCGATACGGCGAAAAAACGGTGAAAAGAAAAGCGCCCGAAGGCGCCTGGCTTGCTTGCGCGCCGGCTCAGAACGGCGCGCTGTCGTCGGCGAGCAGCGGATCGCCGTCCACGACGGGCGGCACGACGACGGCATCGTCAGGCAGATCGATCGTCATGCCGAGCCGCACATACGCTTCGCGCACGGGCGCAAACGAGCGCCGATGATGCAAGCACGGACCGTGATCGCGCAGCGCCGTCAGATGCTGCGGCGTGCCGTAGCCGGCGTGCGCGTCGAAGCCGTACACCGGGAACATCTGATGCAGTTCGAGCAGCATGCGGTCTCGCGTGACCTTCGCCAGAATCGATGCCGCCGAAATACACGGCACGAGCGCGTCGCCGCTGACGATCGCCTCGCTGCGAATGCTCAGCGTCGGGCAACGATTGCCGTCGATCTTCGCCAGTGTCGGCGTGACGCTGAGCCCTTCGACGGCCCGTTTCATCGCGAGCATCGTTGCGTGCAGGATGTTCAGCGTGTCGATTTCTTCGACGGACGCCGACGCGACGCAATACGCCAGCGAGCGGTCGATGATCTTGTCATACAGCTCGTCGCGCTTTTTCGCCGTCAACGCTTTCGAATCGTCGAGACCGCGAATGCGCGGCTTCGATGGATCGAGAATCACGGCGGCGGCCACCACGGGCCCCGCGAGCGGCCCGCGGCCGGCTTCGTCGACACCGCAAATGATGTCGTCGGGCGACGAAAAATCGAGGCCGACCTGCGCCACCGCGCGCTTCACGCTTTTCGCAGGCGCCTTGCGCGGCGCGGCGGCGCCCGTCGCGCGGGTCATGGACGCCCCCGACGCGCTTCGATGATGCCGACGACCGCTTCCGCGGCCCGTTGCGCGGTGTTCTGCTTCAGCACGTGATGCATCTCAGTGAAGATTTCCGTCAGCGTGCGCCGGTTTGCATCGTCGCGCAACTGCGTCAGCGTGGCATCCGCCAGCGCCTCGGGCGTCGCGAAATGCTGCAGGATTTCGGGCACGACGAAACGCCCCGCCAGAATATTCGGCAAACCGACGTACGGCAGATACCCCTGACGGCGCATGATCTGGCCCGTCAGCCAGGGCACCTTGTACGAGATGACCATCGGCTTTTTCAGCAGCGCCGCTTCGAGCGTGACGGTGCCGCTTTTGACGAGAATGGCGTCGGCGGCGGTCATGGCGAGCTGCGCATTGCCGTCGGTCAGCGTCAGCGGCAGACTGGCGTGCGCGTCGACGAGCGGCTTGAGCAATTCGCGCAACGCCGGCGTCGCGGCGGGCATGACGAAACGCACGCCCGGCTCGCGCTGCGCCATCAGTTCCATCGCAGCGAAAAAGGTCGGACCGATCAGCGCAATCTCCGAGCGACGGCTGCCCGGCAGCACGGCAATCACCGGCCCGTTTTCGGGCAGACCGAGCACGCGCCGAGCACCGGACATGTCCGGTTCGAGCGGAATCTCGTCGGCGAGCGGATGGCCGACGTAAGTCGCGGCGACGCCCGACTTTTCGAGCAGCGCTTTTTCGAATGGGAAGACGCACAGCATGTGATCGACGGCCTTCACGATCTTCTTGATGCGGCCGCCGCGCCACGCCCAGATCGACGGACAGACGAAGTGAATGGTCGGGATGCCCGCGTCGCGAAGCGGATGCTCGAGGCCAAAGTTGAAGTCGGGCGCGTCGACGCCGATGAAAGCCGACGGCGGCTCGGCCAGCAACTGGCGCTTCAGCTCATTGCGAATGCCGAGAATCTCGGGAATGTGCTTCAGCGCCTCGACGTAGCCGCGCACCGACAGCTTTTCCATCGGGAAATGCGCGTCGAAGCCCTTCGCGGTCATGCGCGGGCCGCCGATGCCGAAATACTGTGTGGTCTGCGGCAGACGGGCCGCGAGCCCGTCGAGCAGCGATGCCGCCAGCAGGTCGCCCGACGGCTCGCCGGCCACCATTGCGAGCCGCAGCGGACTGGTAGGCAACGGCATCGGTTAGCGGATGATGCCGCGCTGCGACTGCTCGACAAATTCGACGAGCGCGCGCACCGGCTCGTCGCCGTCGCCTCCCGCCGACGCGAGCTCACGCAATTGCACCTTCGCCTCTTCGAGCGACAGGCCGTTCTTGTACAACAGACGGTACGCGGAACGCAGCGCCGAAATCGCGTCCGGCGAAAAGCCGCGCCGGCGCAGCCCTTCGACGTTGATGCCGTGCGGCTCAGCCTTGTTGCCCGCCGCGATCACGAACGGCGGAATGTCCTGCACGAGCGCCGACGCGCCGCCCAGCATCGAGTGCGCGCCGATGCGCACGAACTGATGCACGCCCGACATGCCGCCGACGATCGCGTGATCGTCGATGATCACGTGGCCTGCCATCTGCGCGTTGCTCGACAGGATCACGTTGTTGCCGATCTGGCAGTCGTGACCGATGTGCACGTACGCCATGATCCAGTTGTCGTCGCCGAGCGTGGTGACGCCCTTGTCCTGCACCGTGCCCGTGTGGATCGTCGTGAATTCGCGGATCGTGTTGCGGCTGCCGATCACGAGCTTCGTGGGCTCGTCCCTGTACTTCATGTCCTGCGGACGTCCGCCGACCGACGCGTAATGGCCAATGCGGTTGTCCTCGCCGATCGTGGTGTGGCCTTCGATCACGCTGTGCGAGCCGACCGTCGTACGCGCACCGATGGTGACGTGCGCGCCGACAATGGCGTACGGTCCGATTTCGACCGATTCGTCGAGCTGTGCGCCCGACTCGATGATCGCAGTAGGATGAATCCTGCTCATGCGCCCTCGCTTGTGTTTCCGTTACATGGCGGGATGACGCTGCGGCGTCATCCGACGCGTTGAAGCGGCCGCGATGCAAAGCATCGTGTGACCGCCCGAGGTTTCGATTGTTCTGCCACGCGCCTTGCCGGACATCGCCCTCCGCGGCTGTCCGGCCGCGGCAATCACTGGCCGTCCGTCTGGCGTACGGCGCACATCAGGTCGGCTTCGGCGGCCACCTGGCCGTCCACTTCCGCGCGCGCCTTGAACTTCCAGATGCCGCGCATATGACGCTCGAACGTGACGTTCAGGATCAGCTGGTCGCCCGGCTCCACGACGCGCTTGAAGCGCGCATTGTCGATGCCGACGAACAGGTACAGCGTGTTGTCGGGATCATGCGGCTCTTCCGCGAAGGTCAGGAGCGCGGCCGTCTGCGCCAGCGCTTCCAGAATCAGCACGCCCGGCATCACGGGGCGCTTCGGAAAGTGGCCCATGAAGTACGGTTCGTTGATCGACACATTCTTCAGCGCTTTGATGCTCTTGTGCGGCTCGAGTTCGAGTACCCGATCGACGAGCAGGATCGGATAGCGATGGGGCAGCAGCGTGAGAATCTTGTGAATGTCGAGATTGATTTTTTCGGTGCTCATGGTGTTTCTGCTCACGCAAGGGTTGCGCGATGATAACTGCGAATGCTGGGTGCACAAACCACGTTGACGTCCACGCGCCGCGCCGCCCGTTCCTGTGCCGGCTGCGCGTCAGCCGGGCGCCGCGCGCGCCGGCGTGTCGTGTCCGGTCGTGCCGCTGGTCGTGCGTGTCGTGGTGCCTGTCGTGGTGCCTATCTTGCCGAGGTCCTTACGCCTTGTCTCCGGAGGCGCTGGCCACCGCGGCTTCGAGCGCCTTGATGCGATCCCGCAGCTTGTCGAGATTGCGCATCAATGCGGCGCTCTTGTTCCAGTCGGCGTGATCCACGGCCGGGAAAGCGCTCGTGTACATGCCGGGCTTCAGAAGCGATTTCGATACGCCCGACTTCGCGGTGATGATCACATAGTCGGCCAGTGTGACGTGGCCGGCAATGCCGACCGCGCCACCGATCATGCAATGCCGGCCGATTGTCGTGCTGCCCGCAATGCCCGCACAACCGGCGATTACCGTGTAGGCGCCGATCTTGCAGTTGTGGCCGATCTGCACAAGATTGTCGATCTTCACGCATTCCTCGATGATCGTGTCGGCCATCGCGCCGCGATCGATCGTGGTGTTCGCGCCGATTTCGACATCCGGTCCGATCGACACGCCGCCCACTTGCGGAATCTTCACCCAGCTGCCTGTGCGCGCATCGCCGTCGCCGACGAAATCAGGCGCGAAACCAAAGCCGTCCGAGCCAATCACGGCGCCGGCATGGATGATCGCGCGCTCGCCGATCTTGCAGCCGTGATACACGGCGACGTTCGGATACAGATGCGAGCCGGCGTCGATCTTCGTGCCGCGCCCGACGAACACGTTCGCGTCGAGTCGCACATGCTCGCCGATCACGGCGCCCGCTTCGACGGTCACGTTCGGACCGATCACCGCACTTGCGTCGATCTGCGCGGTGGGGTCGATGGTCGCGCTCGCATGCAGGCCCGGCTTCGCCTTCGGCGCGGCCATATCGATGAAAGCCTGCGCCAGACGCGCGAAATAAGCGTAGGGATTCGGCGTGACGATGAAGTTACGGCCGTCGCGCGACGCAACCTTCTCCAGGTCCGCTGCGTTGATCAGCACTGCGCCCGCGCGCGTCGTTTCAACTTGCGCCAGATACTTCGGGTTGGCAAGAAACGCCAAATGATCGGGACCGGCCTGATCGAGCGGTGCCAGATTGCCAACGCGGTGAGCGCGATCGCCGACGATCTCACCGCCAAACCGCTGGACGATCTCCTCGAGCGTAAATGCCATGCGTGTACTGCTCCTGCTGTTCAGTTGCCCAAGTCGCGCGCCTGTGCGGCGCGCGCCGGATTCATGGGCCGGACGGCCGGCT
Source organism: Paraburkholderia bengalensis (assembly GCF_037126505.1). Classification (NCBI taxonomy): domain Bacteria; kingdom Pseudomonadati; phylum Pseudomonadota; class Betaproteobacteria; order Burkholderiales; family Burkholderiaceae; genus Paraburkholderia; species Paraburkholderia bengalensis. Next base: position 15,259 of record NZ_JACFYJ010000014.1, on the reverse strand, counting down.
CGCCGCCGTCCGATCCGGCCTCAGTTGCCCGACGATGCGAGCGCCTTCAGCACCTGGTCGGTGATATCGATGCGCGGACTCACATAGACCGCTTCCTGCACGATCAGATCGTAGTGCTGCTGCTCGGCAATCTGCTTGATGACCTTGTTCGCGCGATCCAGCACGGCTGCCAGTTCTTCGTTACGGCGCTGGTTCAGGTCCTCGCGAAACTCGCGCTGCTTGCGCTGGAAATCCGTGTCGAGCTGCGACAGATCGCGCTGCTTCTGCGCGCGATCGGCGGGTGACAGCGACGCACCGTTCTTGTCGAGCGAATCGGACATCGACTTCAGGCGCTGCGCCATGTCCTGCAGATCCTTGTCGCGCTTCGCGAACTCCGCCTCGAGCTTGGTCTGCGCCGCCTTCGCCGCCGCGGACTCGCGCAGGATGCGATCCGAATTCACCGCGGCGATTCGCGCTTCCTGCGCGTGCGCGACGCTCGCCGCGCCCACGCCGAGCGTCATGGCCAGCGCCATTGCACACGCCACACGTTTCGAAAACAGTCCAGTTAGCAAAGTCATCCTCTCGATGCTGTAAGGGGTTCCAGTTCCGGAGCGCGCAATCAGAACGCCGTCCCGATCTGGAACTGGAACTTCTGATACTGGTCGCCCGTGTGCTTCTGCAACGGGAAGCCGAGCGACAGCTTGAGCGGACCGATCGGAGAAATCCACGCAAGACCGACACCGTAGCCGTAGCGCAGGCCGTTCGAACCCGTGGTGGTCGTGCCGCCCTGACGTGGATCGCCCCAGACGTTACCGGCGTCGATGAACGTGAACACACGCAGCGTGCGGTCGTAGCCCGTGCCCGGCAGCGGGAACGTCAACTCGACGTTACTGACGAACATCTTGTTACCGCCGATCGGGTCGTTCGTCGTCGCGTCGCGCGGACCCAGCGAACTCGGTTCATAGCCGCGGACCGAGCCGATACCACCCGCGTAGTAGTTCTTGAAGATCGGATACGCGTTGCCAATACCGTTACCGTAGCCGCCCTGGACGTTGAAGCCAAGCACGAAGCCGCGGGCAAACGAATAATAGTACTGCGCCTGCAGGTCGGCCTTGTAATACTGGACACCGCCCAGCGGCGTGCCGTATTCGGCGTTGGCCTGCGTGAAGTAGCCGCGGCTCGGCACGAGCGCGCTGTCGCGCGCGTCGCGCGACCAGCCGACCGTCAACGGCACGTTGTTCGACACGCGGCCGAACTGGTTCACATAGTTGATGTAGGCCGTCGGCGTATTCGCGTCGACGTCGAGCGTGTTCTGCTCGAAGCCCCCGCCAAAGTACACCGTATCCACTTCCGAGAACGGAATGCCGAACTTCAGGTCGCCACCCGCCGTCACGATACGGAAGCTCGAATCGGTCGAGTAGTACAGCGGCTCGTACGTGCGGTAGTAGACGTCGGTAATGCGCTTGATGCCGTCGACCGTGAAGTACGGATCGACCTGCGTCACCGTCAACGTGCGGTACGTCTTGGCGGTGTTCACGTTCACCGACAGGCTCGTGCCCGAACCGAAGACGTTGTCCTGCGAGACGCCCGCCGACAGCACCACCTTGTCCGTCGACGAGAAGCCCGCACCCAGCGTAATCGCGCCCGTCGGCTTTTCGGCGACCTTCACGTCGACGTCCACCTGGTCGGGCGTGCCTTCGACGGGCACCGTGGTCACGTCGACATCGGTGAAGTAGCCCAGACGGTTGATACGGTCCTTTGACAGCGCGAGGCGATTCGAATCGAACCACGAGCTTTCGAGCTGGCGCATTTCACGGCGCACCACTTCGTCGCGAGTACGCGTGTTGCCGACCACGTTGATGCGGCGCACGTACACACGGCGGCTCGGATCGACCTGCAGCGTCAGGTCGACTTTGTGATGTTCCTGATCGATCTGCGGCAGCGCATTCACGGTTGCGAACGCGTAGCCGTATTCGCCGAGCTTGTCGACGATCGACTTCGTCGTGGCCTGCAGCTTTTCCGCCGAGAAACGGTCGCCCGGCTTGATCTTGATCAGCTTGTTCAGTTCGGCTTCGCGGTCGAGCAGATTGCCCGCGAGCTTGATGCTGTTGATCGTGTACGGCTCGCCTTCATGCAGCGTCACCGTCAGATACATGTCCTTCTTGTCCGGCGAGATCGACACCTGGGTCGACTCGATGTTGAACTCGAGATAGCCGCGGTTCAGGTAGTACGAGCGAACATTCTCGAGGTCGCCCGTGAGCTTTTCTTTCGAGTACAGGTCGTTCTTCGTGTACCACGAGAACCAGTTCGGCGTGGACAGCTGCATCTCGTCGCGCAGCGTGCCTGTGCTGAACGCCTTGTTGCCGATGAAGTTGATCTGGCGGATCTTCGCGCTCGGACCTTCGATCACGGCGAACAGGACCGCAACACGGTTGCGATCGATCGGCGTGATCGTAGTCGTGACCTCAGCCGCGTAGAAACCGCGCGTCAGATACTGGCGCTTCAGTTCCTGTTCGGCTTTGTCGACGAGCGCCTTGTCATAGTAGCGGCCCTGGGACAGACCGACGGCGCGCAACGCCTTGATCAGGTTGTCCTTCTCGAACTCGTGCAGGCCGGAGAAATCGATTGTGCCGATGGCGGGACGCTCCGCGACCTGCACCACGACGACGTCGCCTTCCGTGGCGATCTTCACGTCATTGAAGAAACCCGTTGCGTACAGCGCGCGGATGGCTTCAGAAGCCTTCTCGTCGGTAAACGTATCGCCTTGCTTGATGGGAAGATAGGAGAACACCGTGCCGGGCTCGACCCGTTGCAGCCCTTCGATCCGAATGTCTTTCACCACAAAAGGTGTCGTCGCGTGGGCTACCAGCCCATGCGCGGCGAATGCCGCGGCTACAACCGTCTTTGGAACAAAGCGATGAGGTTTAAACAACGTGCTTCCCCAGTGTGTATAGCTGCATCAGGTCAGGCGGGCGCCATCGTACGCCGCCAGACACTTTAAAAATGGATTAAACGAGCAAGATCGTTGAACAGCGCGATCGCCGACAAGGCGACGATACAAGCCAGTCCCGCTCTTTGTAGAACGAGCTGCCAGCGATCCGATACGGCTTTGCCGGTAACAGCTTCAACCAGATAATATAACAGATGCCCCCCGTCCAATACCGGTATTGGTAAAAGGTTGAGCACGCCGAGGCTTATGCTGACAAGGGCGAGGAACGACAGGAATGCTGACGGACCGAGCCTCGCGCTCTTGCCCGCATAGTCCGCGATGGTCACGGGACCGGACAGGTTCTTCAGCGACGCTTCGCCCGTAATCATCCGCCCGAACATCCGCACCGAGTACACCGCGAGATCCCACGTGCGATGCGCGCCAAGGCGCAGGCTTTCGACGGGACCATAGCGGACGTCGATGGACGGCACCTGGGTCGCGAGTTCGGCGCCAATGCGGCCAATCGGCTGGCCCGTCGCTTCGTCGCGCTGCGCGGCCGGCACGATGGTCAGATTCTGTAATGCGACCGGCTGGTTCTTCGCGCCGCGCTCGATTTGCAGCACGACGGGCTTGCCCGCGTGCGACTTGATGTAGTTGATGAAGGTGGTTGCATTGTCGGCCGGACGACCGTCGACCGCGCGGATGCGATCGCCAGCCAGCAAGCCCGCGTTCAATGCCGCGCTGCCCGGCTGCACGCCCGCCACCGACAGCGTGCCGCCGCCCGGCTCGAAACCCAGGCGCGACATGAAGTCGTCATCGACCTCCTTGTCGGAAAGATTCTGCAAGTCGAGCGGAAAGTCGAAAGTGCCGTGCGCGTCCTTCGCGGTCAGCACGACTCGCTTGTGATCGAATGCGGCGCCCAGCAGCTTCCAGCGCAGATCGGACCACGAACGCACAGGCTCCGATTCGCCCGCATTCGCATCCCGCACGGCCACCACCTTCTCGCCGCCGTCGAAGCCGGCGCGCGCCGCAACCGTATCGGCAGCGGGCGCCGCGACGATCGCCGCGGGCTCGGTGACGCCTGTTGCGAACACGGCCGCGAACAGCACGATGGCGAGGATGAAGTTCGCGATCGGACCAGCCGCCACGATCGCAATGCGCTTGCCGACGGATTGACGATTAAACGCGCGCGGCAAGTCGGCGGGCGCGATGGGCGCGCCCTCTTCCCGCTCGTCGAGCATCTTGACGTAGCCGCCGAGCGGCAGCGCCGCGATGGTCCACTCGGTGCCCGTCTTCTTGCTGACCCAGCGCGCGAGCGGCTTGCCGAAGCCGATCGAGAAACGCAACACCTTGACGCCGCACAGGCGCGCGATGCTGTAGTGGCCATACTCATGGACGACCACCAGGACGCCAATCGCGACTGCGAAGGCGACCACTTCGATCAGCAGATTCATAAACGCCTCACTGGACGGCGCGTTCCGTAAGGCGTGCGCCCGCCGGCAGAGCGTCGATATAGGCGTGGGCGGCGCGGCGCGCGGCGGCGTCGGCATCGACCACGTCGGCGAGGCTCGACGCCTCGCGGTTGGGCAAAGTGTTCAGCACCGCGTCGACCACCTGCGCGATCGCCATGAAGCCGATGCGACGCGAGAGGAACGCCTCGACGGCAATCTCGTTGGCCGCGTTCAGCGCGGCGCTCGCCACACCGCCTTCGGCCAGCGCTTTCATCGCCAGCGCGAGACACGGAAAGCGCGTGTAATCGGGCTTTTCGAACGACAGCTGCGCGATCTGCGCGAGATCGAGTTGCGCGACGCCCGAATCGACACGGTCCGGAAACGCCAGCGCGTGAGCGATCGGCGTGCGCATGTCGGGATTGCCCAGTTGCGCGAGCACCGATCCGTCCGCGTACGACACCAACGAGTGAATCACGCTTTGCGGATGGATCAGCACGTCGATACGATCGCCGGGCAGATTGAACAGCCAATGCGCCTCGATCACTTCGAGGCCCTTGTTCATCATCGTCGCGGAATCGACCGAGATCTTGCGGCCCATGACCCAGTTCGGATGCTTGCAGGCTTCTTCCGGCGTAACGTCGACGAGACTGGACGGCTCGCGCGTGCGGAACGGCCCGCCCGACGCGGTCAAAATGATTTTCGACACGCCGCCATGCAGCGCCGATTCGCGCGGCAGGCACTGGAAGATCGCGTTGTGCTCGCTGTCGACGGGCAGCAGGATCGCGCCGTTATCGCGCACTGCGTCCATGAAGATCGAGCCCGACATCACGAGCGCTTCCTTGTTTGCGAGCAGGATGCGCTTGCCGGCACGCGCCGCCGCGAGACTCGGCTCGAGACCCGCCGCGCCGACAATGGCCGCGACCACGGTATCGCAGCCCTCGTTCTTCGACACGTCGACGAGCGCCTGCGGGCCGTATGTCACCTCTGTCTTGCAGCCGGCGGCGCGCAGTTTCGCGGCGACGCTCGCAGCCGTGTCGGCATCGCCGACCACGGCCACTTCGGGCTGAAAGCGCAGGCACTGCTCGACGAGCTTGTCGCCGTTGCGATGTGCCGTCAGTGCATAGACCGAAAAGCGTTCAGGATGACGCGCGACGACGTCGAGCGTGCTGTCTCCGATCGAGCCCGTGGAACCGAGCAAAGTGAGTCGTTTTTGCATATCTCTATCTCTAGCCGATGGCTACGACAACAGCAGCATCGCGAGCGGCAGCACCGGCAACAAAGCGTCGATGCGGTCGAGCACGCCGCCGTGGCCCGGCAGCAGATTGCTCGAATCCTTCACGCCGGCCTGGCGCTTGAGCATCGACTCGAACAGATCGCCCACCACGCTGAACACGACCAGCAGCGTCAGCGTGGCAAACGCACGAGCGCCGCCCAGATGGTCGGGCAGCGCGGTAAACAAGGTCGGCGCGAAGGCGTGGGTGAGAACGGCCACGGCCGCGACGATCATCACGGCGAGCCACCCGCCGATGGCCCCCTCCCAGGTCTTGCCGGGGCTAATGGACGGCGCGAGCTTGTGCTTTCCGAACGCCTTACCCGCGAAGTATGCGCCGATATCGGCCAACCAGACCACCAGCAGCAGGGAGAGCACGAACGGCACGCCCGCCATCCGCGCCGCGACGAGCGCATGCCAGCAGGCGGCGAATACGACCACGCCCGCCAGCAGCAGGAACGGCCGCCAGGCGCCCTGCGCAAGCGTGGGCTTGCGCAGCAGCACGAATGGTCCGGCGAATATCCAGAAGATTGATGACGCTTCGAAAAGCGGCCGCGGCGGCCGGATGCCCGTGCCGAGCTTCGTGCTCGCGACCAGCGCGAGCGCCGCGACGATCGCGTAGATGACGGGGCCGGCGCCCGGCAGCTTCAGCAACCGCGCCCATTCCCACGCGGCAAACACGACGACGAACGCGATCAGCGCGCCGAAGCCGCCGATCGGCGCCCACAGCGTGACGGGAATGAGAATGGCCAGCAGGACGATCGCCGTGATGACACGGGTTTTTAGCATGGAAGCGAATCGGCGTTTTGCGATTGCGGTTCGAGCTGCGCGCTGGTGCGGCCGAAGCGGCGCTCACGCCCGGTGTAGGACGCGATGGCGCGGCCAAGTGCGTCGGCGTCGAAGTCCGGCCAGTAGGTGTCGGTGAAATAGAACTCGGTGTACGCGAGCTGCCACAGCAGGAAGTTGCTGATGCGCTGCTCGCCGCCCGTGCGGATGAACAGATCCGGCTCGGGTGCGTAGGCCATCGCGAGATGCCCGGCGAAGGCTTCCTCGCTGATCTCGACGGGACGCCCTGCCGCCACCGACTGCTCGGCCAGCTTGCGCGTCGCCTGCATGATGTCCCAGCGGCCGCCGTAGTTCGCGGCGATCGTCAGCGTGAGACGCGTGTTTTTCGCCGTCTTGGTTTCGGCGCGCGCGATCAGGTCCTGTATTTTCTTGTCGAACATCGACAGATCGCCAACCACGCGCAGGCGGATGCCATTTGCGTGCAGCTTGCCGATCTCGCGCTCGAGCGCGGTGACAAACAGGCGCATCAGGAACGAGACTTCGTCAGTCGGACGGCGCCAGTTTTCGGAACTGAATGCGAACAGCGTCAGATATTCGACGCCTTGCCGCGCGCACGCCTCGACGGCTGCGCGTACGGCGTCGACGCCGCGCGTATGCCCCGCGACGCGCGGCAGACGGCGTTGAGTCGCCCAACGACCATTGCCGTCCATGATGATCGCGATATGACGCGGTACGGCTGAGACGTCAGGGACGCGAACGGTTGAGCTTGTATAGGTCATGGCCGTCGGGAAAAGCTGCAAAGGAAAAACGATGATCAGTGAAAATTCGTCTGTCTGGTGTACGCCAGACCATCAAACCGTCATGATCTCGCCTTCCTTGGTCTGCACCAGCTTGTCGATTTCGGCCACGAACTTGTCCGTCAGCTTCTGGACGTCGTCGCCTGCACGGCGCTCGTCGTCTTCCGAAATTTCCTTGTCTTTCACGAGCTTTTTCAGTTGCTCGTTGGCGTCGCGGCGCAGATTGCGCACGGCCACCTTGGCCGTTTCGCCTTCGCTCTTGACGACCTTCGTCAGCTCCTTGCGGCGCTCTTCCGTGAGGGGAGGCATCGGCACGCGGATCACGTCGCCGTGCGAAGCCGGGTTCAGGCCGAGATCCGACTCGCGGATCGCCTTTTCGACCACGCCGACCATCTTCTTTTCCCACGGCTGCACGCCGATCGTGCGGGCGTCGACGAGCGTCAGGTTCGCGACCTGCGAGATCGGCACAGGCGAGCCGTAATAGTCGACCTGGATGTGATCGAGCAGGCCCGTGTGCGCACGGCCCGTGCGGATTTTCGACAGATCGTTCTTGAACGCGTCGAGCGAGCGCTGCATCTTTTGCTCAGCGCCTTTCTTGATGTCAGCCACAGACATGATTAAACCTCCGAACCTTCAAAACGATGCGGGCCCGTCAGCGCCAGAGGCTGCGCCCAAGCCCGCGTTCAAGCCCACAGACGTGAAAGAGAGTTTACACGTGGACAAGCGTGCCTTCGTCCTCGCCCAACACGATGCGCTTGAGCGCGCCCGGCTTGACGATCGAAAACACGCGGATGGGGAGCTTCTGGTCGCGGCACAGCGCGAACGCCGTCGCGTCCATCACCTGCAGATTGCGGCCGATTGCCTCATCGAAACTGATCGTCGTGTAACGCGTGGCCGACGGGTCCTTTTTCGGGTCGGCGGAATAGACGCCGTCCACCTTGGTCGCCTTCAACACGACTTCCGCGCCCACTTCCGAACCGCGCAGCGCCGCTGCCGTGTCCGTCGTAAAGAACGGGTTACCCGTGCCGGCCGCGAAAATTACGACCTTGCCTTCTTCGAGCTGACGGATCGCGCGCGGACGGATATACGGCTCGACGACCTGGTCCATGCGCAGCGCCGACTGCACGCGAGCCTCGATGCCGGCGTGACGCATCGCGTCCTGCAGCGCCAGCGCATTCATCATCGTGGCCAGCATGCCCATGTAGTCGGCTGTCGCACGGTCCATGCCCGCTGCGCCGCCCGCCACACCGCGAAAGATGTTGCCGCCGCCGATCACGACCGCCAGCTGCGTGCCGAGCCGCACCACCTCGGCCACGTCCGCCACCATTCTTTCGATCGTCGCGCGATTGATGCCAAATGCATCATCGCCCATCAGGGCTTCGCCAGAGAGTTTGAGGAGGACGCGTTTATAGGCAGTGGGCATAGAGATATCCGGATCGCGCTGAGCAGGGCAAAAAAAGCCGCCAAACAACAGGAACTAACTGTAGGGGTGAAATACGGGTTCGGGCAAGCGCCGCCAAATTGATGCGCCTCGATGACGCTCGAGGCACGCCAACCGCTTGATGTGACGCGCCTTTTCGCGCGCACAGCCCGGCGGCGCTGCCGGCCGCGGCGAAGTCCAGCCCCGCCGCGGGTGAAACGGTAATACGTAAAACTTAAACGAGGCTTATTGTTGCTTTGCAGCAGCGACTTGCGCGGCGACTTCAGCGGCAAAGTCGTCCTGGCGCTTCTCGATGCCTTCGCCGACCACGAACAGCGCGAACTTCTGCACGCTCGAACCGGCTGCCTTCAGCATCTGTTCGATCGTCTGCTTGTCGTTCTTCACGAACGGCTGGTTCAGCAGCGAGACTTCCTTCAGATACTTCTGAACCGAACCATCGACCATCTTCGCGACGATCTCGGCCGGCTTGCCCGATTCCGCAGCCTTCTGCTCAGCGATGCTGCGCTCCTTGGCGATCAGGTCGGCCGGAACGTCGTCCGACGACAGCGAGACCGGCTTCATCGCGGCGATGTGCATCGCGACGTCCTTGCCGACCTGCTCGTCCGTGCCCGTGTACTCGACCAGCACGCCGATACGCGTGCCGTGCAGGTACGCAGCCAGCTTGTTCGACGTTTCGAAACGGGCGAAACGGCGGATCGACAGGTTTTCGCCGATCTTGCCGACCAGCGCCGAGCGCACTGCGTCGACCGTCGAGCCGTCGAGTGCCAGCGCCGATAGTGCCGCCACGTCAGCCGGATTCTGTTTGACGACCAGCTCGGCAACCTTCTTCGAGAAGGCGATGAAGTCGTCGTTCTTCGAAACGAAGTCGGTTTCGCAGTTCAGTTCGACGATCGCGCCAACGCCGCCTTCGATGAACGAAGCGATCACGCCTTCAGCCGTCACACGCGACGCCGCCTTGCTCGCCTTGTTGCCGAGCTTCACGCGCAGCAGTTCTTCCGCGCGCGCCATGTCGCCGTCGGCTTCCGTCAGCGCCTTCTTGCATTCCATCATCGGCGCGTCGGTCTTCGCGCGCAGTTCTGCCACCATGCTTGCGGTAATTGCCGCCATCATTCGCTCCTTGAGTCTGTCTGTCACACGCCGCCCGCATTCGATGCCGGCGGCAGAATTTCGTTTCAGCGCAGCGCATTTATTTCCGCACTGCCGCATGAGCGTTGCTGCCGCTCATTCAGATCGTCGCGACTTAAAAAAAGGGGGCCTATAGAGAGCCCCCTTTTTTGCCGGACACAGGGTGCTTTACGCTTCCCCGTTGACCTCGACGAACTCGTCGCCGTCGCCGCCGCGAACAGCCTGCACGACTTCGTTGACCGCGTTCGCACGGCCTTCGAGGATCGCGTCAGCCACGCCTTGCGTGTACAGCGCGACAGCCTTGCTGGCGTCGTCGTTGCCCGGGATCACGTAGTCCACGCCTTCCGGCGAGTGGTTTGTGTCGACCACGGCGATGACGGGCACGCCCAGCTTGTTTGCTTCCGTCACGGCAATCTTGTGATAGCCGACGTCGACGACGAAAATTGCGTCAGGAATGCCGCCCATGTCCTTCACGCCGCCAATCGACTTTTGCAGCTTGGCGATTTCGCGTTCGAACAGCAGCGCTTCCTTCTTGCTCATCTTTTCGAGCTCGCCCGCCTCGACTGCCGCTTCCATGTCCTTCAGGCGCTTGATCGAAACCTTCAGCGTCTTGAAGTTGGTCAGCATGCCGCCGAGCCAGCGTGCGTTGACGTACGGCATGCCCGCGCGCTGCGCCGCTTCAGCGATCGTGTCGCGCGATTGACGCTTCGTGCCAACGAACAGGATCGTGCCGCGGTTCGCTGCCAGTTGACGCACGTACTTCAGCGCGTCGTTGTACATCGGCAGCGTCTTTTCGAGGTTGATGATGTGAATCTTGTTGCGATGGCCGAAGATGAAGGGGGCCATCTTGGGGTTCCAGAAGCGCGTCTGGTGACCAAAGTGGACACCGGCTTCCAGCATCTGACGCATGGTAACTGCCATAAAAATCTCCGCTAGGGTTGGGTCTTAAGCCGGCTGCCGTATCCGCCGCGCCGTTTTCCCTCTCTGGAAAACCTGACGCCGCGGACACCCTGGGTGCGCCGGCTTGCGAATCTCGCGAACTGCGCCGCCGGAAGCTTGACGCCCCGACCCCGCTCCTTCGTTCACGAGGAAAGCCTGCCGCCAGCCAGATGACCAACACGCATTTAAACGAGTTGAACTTTCAAACTGGCGATTGACTTAGCCAATGAGTATAGCACGCGAGCATTGCAGGACTCAACCTGCGCGGTAGCCCCGCCGCCCGGCCCGGGTTGCACCGTGCTGCCGCCAACGGCACGACGCGCGCGCGCCGGAGCGGCAGCGGACGCCCGCCCATGGCATCGCCCGATGCCCAGCCGGTCTGCAAAACGCTGCGACAGCAGGAATAAGGTGCGATAATTACACGATAACCCGCTTTTCAGGCCCGACTCATGGCTATTACGCTCAAAAACGAAGACGATATCGCGCAGATGCGCATCGCCGGACGGCTCGCGAGCGAGGTGCTCGACTACATCACGCCGTTCGTCAAGCCCGGCGTCACGACGGGCGAACTCGACCGCCTGTGCCACGAATACATGACGAACGTGCAAGGCACGATTCCCGCGCCGCTCAATTACCAGCCGCCCGGCTATCCGCCGTTTCCGAAGGCCGTTTGCACGTCCGTGAACGACGTGATCTGCCACGGCATTCCCGGCGACAAGGCGCTGAAGAACGGCGACGCGCTCAATATCGACGTCACGGTCATCAAGAACGGCTATTACGGCGACACGAGCCGCATGTTCATCGTCGGCGAAGGGTCGATCATGGCGAAGCGCCTCGTCCAGACCACGTATGAATGCATGTGGCTCGGCATCGAGCAGGTGCGCCCGGGCGCGCATCTCGGCGACATCGGCTACGCGATCCAGAAGCATGCGGAAGGACTCGGCTACAGCGTCGTGCGCGAATACTGCGGCCACGGCATCGGCCAGGTGTTCCACGACGACCCGCAGGTGCTGCACTACGGCCGCCCCGGCACGGGCATCGAACTGCAGGCGGGCATGATCTTCACGATCGAGCCGATGATCAACGCCGGTCGCCGCGACATCCGCACGATGCCAGACCAGTGGACCGTCAAGACGAAGGATCGCAGCCTGTCGGCGCAATGGGAGCACACCATTCTCGTCACGCCCACGGGTTACGAGGTGCTCACCGTCTCCGCCGGCACGCCCGCCCGCCCGCACATCGTGGCCGCTGCCACGGCCTGACCATTCTCGTCGCCCGCCGCCTATGAGTAGCGTTCCCGCTGTCGCCCTTTCCGATGCCACGTCACTCAAGGCGGACTACAAGGTGGCCAAAAACCCGCTGCTGGACCGTTTTAAGAGCGCGACCAACGTCGACACGCTGATGCGTTCGCTCGCGCGCATCACCGACGACGCGCTGCGCGGCGCGTGGGCCGCGTGCGACCTTCCCGCATCGCTGGCGCTGCTGGCCGTGGGCGGATTCGGGCGCGGCGAGCTCGCGCCCCATTCGGACATCGATATCCTGGTGCTGCTGCCGGACGAGCCCGTGCCGCATCTCGAGTCCCGCATCGAGCGGTTTATTGGACTTGCATGGGATCTCGGGCTGGAACTCGGCAGCAGTGTGCGCACGGTGTCCCAGTGCATCGAAGAGGCCGCGAACGACGTGACCGTGCAAACCTCACTGCTGGAAGCGCGGCGCATCGTTGGCAGCACGACGCTGTTTGAGAGTTTTTCGCTGCGCTACCGTGACGCGCTCGATCCGCGCGCGTTTTTCCAGGCGAAAGTCCTGGAAATGCGACAGCGTCATGCGAAATTTCAGGACACACCCTACGCGCTCGAGCCGAACATCAAGGAAAGTCCGGGTGGCTTGCGAGATCTCCAGCTGATTCTGTGGGTCACGCAAGCGGCAGGTTTTGGCAGCAGCTGGCGCGAACTGGACCAGCGCGGCCTGATCACCGACCGCGAAGCACGCGAGCTGCGCCGTAACGAAGGCTTCCTGAAGACGCTGCGCGCCCGCCTGCACGTGCTGGCGGGACGTCGCCAGGACATTCTGGTGTTCGACCTGCAAAATCCGCTCGCCGAGAGTTTCGGTTTCAAGGCAACGACGACGCGGCGTGCCAGCGAGCAGTTGATGCGCCGCTACTATTGGGCCGCCAAAGCGGTCACTCAGCTGTCGACGATTCTGATCCAGAACATCGAGGCCCAGCTTTTTCCTACCACGAGCGGCATTACGCGCGTCTTGTCCGATCGCTTCGTCGAGAAACAGGGCATGCTGGAAATCGCCAGCGACGACGTATTCGAGCGCGAACCGAACGCGATTCTCGAAGCGTTCCTGCTGTATGAGGAAACGCCGGGCGTCAAGGGTCTGTCGGCGCGGACGCTGCGCGCGCTGTACAACGCCCGCGACAAGATGGATCAGCACTGGCGCCGTGACCCGGAAAACCGGCGCCTGTTCCTGGAAATCCTGAAGCAGCCGCAGGGCGTCACGCATGCAATGCGTCTGATGAACCAAACGAGCGTACTGGGGCGTTATCTGCTGAACTTCCGCCGTATCGTCGGACAGATGCAGCATGATCTGTATCACGTCTATACGGTCGATCAGCACATTCTGATGGTGCTTCGGAACATGCGGCGGTTCGCGGTTGCCGAGCATGCGCATGAATATCCGTTCTGCAGCCAGCTGATCGCCAACTTCGAGCGACCCTACGTCCTGTACGTCGCGGCACTGTTCCACGACATCGCGAAGGGCCGCGGCGGCGACCACTCGACGCTCGGCATGGCCGACGCGCGCCGCTTCTGCCGCGATCACGGCATCGGCGCGGAAGACACGGCGCTGATCGTGTGGCTGGTCCAGCATCACCTGACGATGAGCCAGGTCGCGCAGAAACAGGACACGAGCGATCCTGAAGTGATTAAACGCTTCGCGGATCTCGTCGCCAACGAGCGAAGGCTCACCGCGCTCTACCTGCTGACGGTGGCCGATATCCGCGGCACCAGCCCGAAAGTATGGAACACGTGGAAGGGCAAGCTGCTCGAAGACCTCTACCGCGCCACGCTCGCCGTGCTCGGCGGCGCCCGCCCCGATGCGCACTCGGAGCTCAAGCAACGCCAGGAAGAAGCGCTCGCGCTGCTGCGGCTCGAAACCGTGCCCGAGAACGCGCACCGCGCGCTGTGGGACAAGCTCGACGTCGGCTATTTTCTGCGCCACGACGCCGCCGATATCGCATGGCAAACGCGCGTGCTGCATCGCCACGTCGAGACGCCGACGCCGATCGTCCGCGCGCGGCCGTCGCCTATCGGCGAGGCGCTGCAGGTGCTGGTCTACGTGAAGGACCGCCCTGACCTGTTCGCAGGCATTTGCGCGTATTTCGACCGCAACGCGCTGTCCGTGCTGGACGCGCGCGTGAGCACGACCCGGCACGGTTACGCGCTCGACAACTTCCTCGTCGCGCATACGGAGCAGGACGTCCACTATCGCGACATTGCCAATCTCGTCGAGCAGGAGCTGACGGAGCGCCTGACGGCGCAGGGCACGCTGCTGCCGGAGCCGTCCAAGGGTCGTCTGTCGCGCCTGTCGCGCACGTTCCCGGTGACGCCGCGCGTCGACCTGCGGGCCGACGAGCGCGGCCAGTATTACATCCTGTCCGTGTCGGCCAACGACCGGCCGGGCCTTCTTTATTCGATCGCGCGCGTGCTGGCCGAGCACCGGGTCGGCGTCCACGCGGCGCGGATCAATACGCTCGGCGAACGCGTCGAGGACGTGTTCCTACTCGACGGACACGGCCTCTCGGACAACCGACGACAAATCCAGGTCGAAACCGAGCTGCTGCGCGCGATCGCAGTGTGAGATTTCATGCGAGTCAAACTGACAGCCAAGCATCCGCGGCCGGCTTCGTCCGAACGCGCCCTGTGCGTTCGGGCAGCAGCACCGCCCGCAAGCCGGCCCGGCCGGCCGCCAAAGCCGCTCCTTCGCTGGCGCCCCGCGGCGGGGCAGGATCTTCAGACGCTTCGTCCGCCCCCGCGCGCCGTGGCGCTTCCGCGTCCGGCGAGGCGACCAAACGTCCTGTCGGACGGCCGGCGGGCGCGCCCTCGGAACGTCGCGCACCGTCTACAGGCGCTGCGCGTAGCGGCGATCGCCCGGCGCGCGCCGCAGGCTCGCGCGAGCGTGGCGATTCGTCGTTTGAACGCCGCGCGACGGGTGATCGTCCTGCGCGCCCGGCAGGCACAGGTTCGCGCGAGCGCGGCAATTCGCCTTCGTTCGAGCGGTCTTCGTCGGAGCGCCGTGCGCCAGGCGAGCGTCCCGTCCGGAAAGATCGTGCGGACGTGGCGGGCGGATTCCGCCGGGACGCGGGAGCGCAAAGCGAACGACGCAGCTTCTCCGATCGCCCGGCGCGCTCGGGTGCTTCGACGGGCGCTGGCGAACGCCCTTCACGCTTCGCGCGCGACGACCCTGCGGCAGTGCATCGGTTTCTCAAGTGCTTGAGCCGGATTCAGTACTTATAGCGCCTTCGAAGCAACGCATTGA
>NZ_JACFYJ010000149.1:0-14867 GCF_037126505.1 Paraburkholderia bengalensis | reverse complement strand
CCGCGACTGCACCGGCAGCCACCCCTACGGCTCCGTCCCCGACCGTCGCGACGCCAGCGCACAAGACGACGAAGCACATGCATAAAGTGAGTCACCACGGGCCGCACAAGAAGGCGGCGTTACAAGAGACGGCCTCGGCGTGAAGCATCAGAACCCTGCTTCGGCAGGGCTTTACGCATGAGGCAATCGACGCATTACATGTGCTTCGGAACTACGGATGTGGCGATATACCTCGCTCTCGACGTCGGGTTTGCGCCTGGCCAAACACCTGCGTTTTTGTTCCTTGAAGCGGTGAGCGTTCTGCGAGCGATTAGCGCAGAAGCGACAGGAACCTTCCCTCATGCGACGCCGGATGCTCCGGCAAAGATCTTTTTTATTATTTCCAAGAACTGACCCTCAAGCTCTCACAGGTTCTGCCGAAAACGAACTAGCCGTTCGCTCGAACCCCTTGGGGGCGGACGGCGCAGGGTCGCTTGATTCAGATAAGAGGCAGAGGTCATTCGTGAAGCTTACCAGTTCGATCGCTTTCAGGTTCAGCGCCGTGTCCGGTGCTGCGCTAGCCGTTACAGTGCTACTTCTCACAACCGTCGGCGCGCGCAATGTGCGGCAACAAGCTATCGACGAGTTCGAGCGGTCCAGTCACGAGCGAATCCTCCAGGCCGATGAATCGCTCGACAGCAACTTCACTGAGGTCGAACAGAACATTACCTATCTGGCCCAGACTTCCCAATTGAAAGCGGCCGATCAGAGCATCACCGACTACCTCACGCACGGCGGGCAGATGACGCCGGACGCAAACGGTGAAACCGAAAAGTCCATCTTTGCGCTGCTCAAGCAGTTCGGCGACGCACATCCCAACATGCGCTACCTCGATATCGGCACTCGCTGGGGCGGTTACGTGCAGTGGCCGATCGAACGCATGAACGGAGACCACTATGATCCTCGCGTGAGGCCATGGTATCAGTTGGCTCTCACGGCGCCCGATCGTGTGGTGAGACCTGCCCCCTATCTGAGCGCGGCCGGATCAGGTGGCGCCATCATATCCTTCGCCCGGGTCGTAAAAGACAGCAAGGGGGAAGTCCTGGGCACGCTCGAAGGCGACATTTCGCTTGAAGGCTTTGCACGTCTCACAAGTGGCATCCGGTTCGGCGACACGGGTTACCTGCTCGTGACGGACAACAACGGAAAAATCCTGATAGACCCGCGTGACAAGCAGCACGAATTCAAGGACCTAAAGGGTCTGGGCAGCGGATACGAGCAACTGGCAAATGCGGCCGACGGGCTCGCGTCCATCCAGATGAACAACGTTGCTTATCGATCGTTTGTTTATACGTCAGCGAGGAACGGCTGGAAGTACTTCGCCCTGGAGCCGGAGTCCGAGATGATGGCAGCAGCCAACCGGCTCACGTTGACGCTTGTCTCAACCGGGGCGCTTGTACTCGTTCTCGCGCTTGGGATCATGATTGTGGTGGGTCGCCGGATGACCGGACCTATTCGCAACCTCGCCCAGTCGATGCATGAAATCGCGGTCGGTGACGGCGATCTGACGCGGCGTCTTCCGATCGTCAGCGCCGATGAGGTTGGTCTTCTTGCCGGGCAGTTCAACGCGTTTGTCGAGAAGCTGCACAGCGTCATGATGAAGGTCACTGCGAGCAGCCGGCACCTGGGGCTTGCCGCTGGCGAAGTGTCCGCGGGCAACATCGATCTATCGTCGCGAACCGAACAGCAGGCGGCATCGCTAGAGCAAACAGCAGCGAGCATGGAGGAACTTGCAGGGACAGTGCGCGGAACTGCCGAACATGCGAAAAGCGCCAGTTCGGTCGCTGCCGGCGCCGTTGAAACGGCGCGACGCGGCAACGAAGCCGTGAACAAGGCTGCAAGCACAATTAATGCTGCGGTCGAGCAGTCCGGCCGGATCGAAGGCATCGTCGGTATGATCGAAGGGATCGCATTCCAGACGAATATACTTGCATTGAATGCCGCCGTCGAATCAGCGCGCGCGGGTGAAAGTGGTCGCGGCTTTGCGGTCGTCGCCGCCGAGGTCCGCAACCTTGCGCAGCGATCGACATCTGCGGCCAAAGAGATCAAGACCCTGTTGGAGTCGTCCGTCGAAAACGTGCAGGCGGGTGCTGAACAGGTTAATCTCGCAGGAAAAACGATTGCGGAATTGACGATGGCGATTTCTAACGTGGCCACGATTACCGGTGAAATCGCCAATTCGGCTGCAGAGCAAAGCCGTGCCATCGACGAGGTTAATCAGGCAGTATCGCTCATGGATCAGTCGACGCAGCAGAACGCTGCACTGGTTGAAGAGATCGCCGCAGCTTCGGAATCACTGAAGTCACAGGGTCATGAGCTTAATGCAACGGTTGGCTTCTTCAAACTCGAGGCGTAGTTGCGCGTCAGATATCCCCGTAAGGCAACATTGCATGGCGGTTACCTCGAGATCATCACCCGGCATGGAATTTTTCTCAAGCGCTCTTTCCGGCTACCGATAGCCGTTGCTCTGTTCGTAAGGCCCACGATCCAAATAATCAATTCGTCATACCTGACACAAAAATGATCCTGATGCCCGGACGGCGTCGGATGGCCTCTTTGGCGGGTTCAACGCCCGACCGTCCAGCAGGACGATATCCGTCAGAAGCGCGTCAATCTTTCCAGTCATCAGGACGCTCAGCCGTGTTTCTGCATCCGCAGCCTGACGCACTTCGTACCAGGCGAACAATCGCAAACTCATGATTATTCGGCCTTCACAAAGTCGAGAATCGTCGTCGCGCTTTCACCGTGCTCGGCCTTCAGCAGCAGGGAGCGGCGCACAACCGAATAGCTGCCGGTATAACCGTTGTTGTGTTCGAGCGCGCAGAAGATCGTCGTACTGTGTACGCCGGCGTCGAACCAGCCGCGCAAGAGCTCGCGAAACGGTTCAAGGGAGGAAATGCAGCTGCGCGCCACCTTCGGGTCGCGCCCAAAGATACCCGCCAGCTCCGCGTCATCCGGCAACGGACGCCCGGGATTAAGCCAGCCATGCGCGAGCGCGACCTGCCGTACTGTCTTGAGGTTGCTGCGTGCCATCAGGCGGGCGCCGGCAATGTCGCGGTCGGAATCGCCCTGGTGCATGCGCGCCAAACATTTCGAAACTTCTTCTACTCATCGGCCCTCCGCACAAAGACGCCGAAGGCACCGGCTTACGGAAGTTCGAAATGCATTTTAGGCTGCAGCCCGACATAAGCACGAGCCCGTCAAGTGGCCCGATCACGCCGATCCTGAGATGGCTCCAACACGCCGATCATGCACTGGCTCGATTACGGCGATCATGAAATGGCTCTAATACGCGATCCGTGACAGCACCGGCACCAACGTAGCATGTTTGCCCGCAGACCTCCCGCCGGAACTTGGAGCGGATGACGCCATCGCGCTCTTCAGCTCGCGCTCGACGTACGTCTCACCGCACGCCGACGATATCTACATGTTCGCCGACGCTTGGCATCCGACGACTCATCTGTAAAAACCGGGACTACATGGTGGGGCAGATAAAGACGTGGTTGCACAAATAGGTCAATGGCCGAGGCTCAACCGGATCAACGCGTCCTAGCCTCCGTGTGCAACTGAACATTCACATGCTCGCGCCGGCCAGCGGCATAGCCGAACCCGGCCGAGATCGCGCAGAGGGCCACGCACAGCACTGCCAGGCTCACCAGCGAGCCCGTGGCGCGGAGCAACGTACCGGCGATGAACGGACCGGTGGACGCAAGCAGATATCCGACGCCTTGAACCATGCTGGAGAGCTGCGCGGCCACGTGTGAATCCGTCGAACGTAACCCGATGACGGTGAGGGCGAGCATGAAGGAACTCCCTTGCGCGACGCCAAGCAACAGTGTCCAGCCCCACATCGTCGACAGAGGCGCGAAGAAACAACCTACCAGACTCACCGCAGTCAACGTCAATGCGACGACGTTTACCACGCGTTGATCCCGAACCCGCGAGATCAGGAAGGGCAGCATCAGGGACGCTGCAGCCTGAGCGATCACACTGAGCGACAGCATGAGCCCTGCGTCGACTGCGCTCATGCCCCGCATGCGCCAAACAGTCGGCAGCCAGCCGAATACGATGTAGGCAAGCGACGATTGCGAGCCCATGAAAAGGGTGACCTGCCATGCGAGCGGGTCTCGCCACAAACCGCGGACCACTCGATTGCCTCTTCCTGCATGAGATTCCACCGGAGGCAACTGTCCGAGCCACATGAGGAAGGCTAGTGCGGCAGGCAGCGCCCACAGCGCCAACGCCCATGCCCATGCATTACCGCCAGTGTCCCCGAGCACGCGTGCGATGGCGTTGGCGACGGGCGCTGTCGCTCCGGCAGCCGTGGCCGCGCCCACAGCCATCGAGGCGCTGTACAGGCCTGTCATCAGCGCCACATGATCCGGGAAATCGCGCTTCACGATGCCGGGCAGCAGTACGTTCATCAACCCAATCGAGAAGCAGGCGATGACCTGTCCGACATACAAAATCTGCCATGAAGGAACGACCCGCAACGCTATGCCCGCAGTGACGAGCACCAGCAGCACGAGGAGTGCCCGTTCGCTGCCAAGGCGCCGGGAAAGCATCGGCGCAAGTGGCCCGAACAGGCCAAAGCACAGCGAAGGAAGTGTCGTGAGCATGCTCGCACCGGCGGGCGTCAGGTGTGTCGCGCGAACCGCGTCGATGAGGATCGGGCCGACGCTCGTAATGGGCGTGCGCAGCGAAAATGCGATTAATACGAGGCTCGCTGCCAATGCAAGGCTGTGGGTACGGGAACGGTGTGGTTCGCTCACGATGCGATCTGGAGTGTGGAAACAAATGCGCCATGAAGATTTTGCCAAACGTTGGCCTTGGCGTCTCACCGTGACGCCGTTCGGATTTGCCCCTCACTTCCACACGCCGGCATTCGCCGGCGGCTGAAGCGCGGCACTTCCAGCGCGACCGCCATCAGCCGCTCACCCAGAGGCGATGCAAATCGACATCCGGCAAGCTATGAGTTTGCGTCGCAATGCTGTCGGTCGAGCTTCTGCCTCGCTTCCCGGAAGCGGCCCGCATTCTCGACGATCCAGGTCCACAGCGGGACCATACGAACGAGCATCTCTATGCCGTGGGACAGCTGGTACTCGACCTCTGCTGGCGGTGATGAAGGCTCGACTCTCGATCATGGCACTTGGATGCCGATTCGCGGCTTCGGCCGCAGCCTTGGGACGGGGAAGTCCCTTCTTTCATTCCATTACCCCGAATCGCAGATGATTCAGATTTTCTAAAACCTGAATCAGCGCAGGCTTAGGACGACGTGAACATATCGACCAGTTGATCGCGCAGCCAGCGATGCGCGGGCACTGTCTCGTTGCGTTGATGCCAGAACAGGCTGATCACGCGCTCCGGCGCTTCGATCGGCGCGCGCACGCTGACGAGATCGCCTGCCATCGCGCCGCGCTCGCACAAGTCGCGCGGCAGCACAGCGATCAGATCGCTGGCGCGAATGATTTCGCACGCGACCATATAGTGATTGACCGTCGCAACCAGGTTGCGCTTGAGGCCACGCGACGCCAGAAAGATATCGAACGAGGGCTGCGTCTGTCCCGCCAGACTGATGTCGACGTGGCTCGCGTTCAGGAAGCGTTTTGTGGTCAGCCGGCCGGGCGCGGCGAGCGGATGGCCGCGCCGCATCACGCACGCGTAGTCGACGCTCCATAGCGAGCGCGAGCGGATATGCGCGGGCGGCAGCGTCTCGTTCACATAAACGCCGATAAGGCAGTCGACACGATTGCCCTCCAGCAGCGCGGGCGCGTCGAGCAGAATGTTCGGCACGGTATGCCATTGCAGCAGCGGCGCGCTCTCGCCGAAGCGTTCGATCAGACGCGGCATCACTATCCCCGCCACATAGTCCGACATCGACAGGCTGAAGCTGAGTTGGGCGCTGCCGGGCGAAAAGGTCTCCTCGTCGAGCGCTGCGCGAATGCGGCTCAACGAATCCCCGACCGGCCCCCAAAGCGCCATCGCGCGTTGCGTCGGCGTGACGCCTGCGCCGGTGCGGATAAAGAGCGGGTCGTCGAACGCTTCGCGCAGGCGGCTCAGCGCGTTGCTGACCGCAGGCTGCGTGAGCGACAGCTTGCTGGCCGCGCGCGTCACCGCGCCTTCCGTCATCAGCGCTTCGAACACCTTCAGCAGGTTCAGATCGAGCGAACGGAAACTCATGGTCGATCCATTCACGATATCAATATACGGAATCAAGGATATAAATATTTATGACGTTCGGCAAGCCATAGAATCGGGCTCACGTCGGGCCGCACGCACCCGGCTTAACGCCGGGCTTCACACCTGACCTCCATCCACATCGCGCTGACGCGCAGGGTTGCCGAGACTCAAGGAGCACAATGTGTCAACTGTTTCTGCACGCATCGAACGTCTACCGTTTGGACGCTTTCACGGGCACCTGCTGTTGATGGGCGGTCTGGGCTACGCATTCGACGCGATGGACGCCGCCGCCGTTGCGTTCGTCCTGCCCGTGTTGCGGCATGACTGGAGTCTGTCCAGCGTGCAAACGGGTGTGCTCGGCAGCGGCAACTTCATCGGCTTCTTTTTCGGCGCACTGCTCGCGGGCACGCTCGGCGATCTGATCGGGCGGCGCAAGGTGATGATGTCGGCGCTGCTGATCTACTGCGTGGCGTCCGTCGTCAGCGCGATGACCAACGCGTGGCCGACCTTTCTCGCGTCGCGCATCATCGCGGGCATGGGCACGGGTGCCGAGAGCGCGATCATCGCGCCTTATCTCGCGGAGTTCGTCGCCAAACGCTATCGCGGCATCTTCACGGGCGCATTGGCGGGGTTTTTCTCGTTCGGCTTCGTCGCGGCCGCGCTGCTTGGCTACTTCATCGTGCCCGCGTTCGATGCGGGCTGGCGCGTCGTGCTGCTCATCACGGCAGTGCCGATCCTGATGTTATTGTGGTGGCGGCGTTCGTTGCCCGAATCGCCGCGCTGGCTGGAAAGCCGCGGCCGCACGGACGAAGCGACGCGCGTGCTCGACCACATTGAAGCGAGCTTCGCGGCGCGCGGCATTCCACTGCCCGAACCGGAGCGTGTCGAAGTGGGCACCGCGCAGCCGATGCCCACCGGCACGCTGGCCGCGAATTTGCGCACGCTATGGGCAGGACGCCAGGCGCGCATCACGACGATGAGTTGGTTGATGTGGCTGTCGATTACCTTCAGCTACTACGCGTTTTTCACGTGGATTCCGGGCCTGCTCGTGCAGCATGGCATGAGCATCACGCGCAGCTTCGGCTATTCCGTTGCGATGTATGTCGCACAGGTGCCGGGCTATTTCAGCGCGTCGTGGTTCAACGAGCGCATCGGACGCCAGGCGACCATCGCCACGTACATGCTGCTGGGCTGCGTGTGCGCGCTCGGCATGGCGTTCGCGCGCACGAATGAAGAGATCATGGCGGCGGGCATCGGACTGTCGTTCTTCATGAACGGCACCTATGCAGGCGTGTACGCGTACACGGCAGAAGTCTTCCCGACTGCGGTACGAACGACGGGCGCGGGCACGGCATCGGCGATCGGACGCATCGGCGCGATCGTGTCCCCGATTCTGGTCGGCTATCTGTATCCGAACTTCGGTTTCGCGGGCGTATTCGGTGTGACCACGGTCGTGCTGCTGCTCGGCGCAATCGCCGTGGTCGTGATGGGCGTGCCGACGCGCGGTCGTTCGCTCGAAGACATCGCCGCGGGAGAAGCGGCATGACAGGCGCAAGCGAACCGCTATTGCAGGCGTTAGTCGCGCTCGCGGATGCGCAGGCGGACGAAGATCAACCGGCCACGCTTTATCGCGCGCTCGATGCCGTCCTTGCGCAAACCATCGGCCACACGCTCTTCACGGTCCTGCGTTACGACGTTGCGACGCACGAGTCGGCGCGCATCTACAGCAACATGCCGCGCGCGTATCCGACGGCCGCGAAAAAGCCGCTGTCGGGCGGCAACTGGACCGAGATCGTACTGACGCGCGGCGAAGCGTTCATCGGCAGAACGCCGGACGATCTGCGCGCGGTGTTCGCGGATCACGAACTGATTGCATCGCTCGGTTGCGAAAGCGTGTTGAACGTGCCCGTGCGCTGGAAAGGACGCACGCTGGCGTCGTTGAATCTGCTGCATACGCGAGGCTGGTATCGGGACGAACATGTTCCGATCGCACAGTCGCTCGCGCAATACGCGTTGCCGGCACTGCTCGCCGACGCCTGATCGCGGCCGCTGATTGCCGCCGAACCATCGACCAAACCGTGGGGACACAAGTGGACAGCATTCTCTTCACCAACGCCGCATTGCTCGATGTCGAACACGGCGAATTGCGCGAAGCGCATCACGTGCTCGTCGAAAACGGGCTCATCAAGGAAGTGTCCGACCGGCCGCTAAACAGCGCTTCCGCGCGCACGATCGATCTGCGCGGCAAAACGCTGATGCCGGGTTTGATCGATCTGCATGTGCACGTGGTGGCCGTGCAGTTGAACCTGTCGCAGCAGGTGCACATGCCGAACGTGCTCGTCACGTTGCGCTCCGTGCCCATCATGAAGGCGATGCTGCGGCGCGGCTTCACGACAGTGCGCGACGCGGGCGGAGCGGGCTATCCGCACAAACAGGCCGTGGAAAGCGGCCTGGCCGTCGGGCCGCGCCTGTTCGTGGCGGGCCGCGCGCTCAGTCAAACGGGCGGTCATGGCGACATGCGCGCGCGTTCGGACTACCTCGGCGACAGCGCGCCGTGCGGCTGCTGCGTGCGCGTCGGTGCGTTGGCGCGCGTCGCCGACGGTGTCGATGAAGTGCGCCGCGCGGCGCGCGAGGAATTGCAGATGGGCGCCGATCATCTGAAGATCATGGCGTCGGGCGGCGTCGCGTCACCGACTGACCCCGTGGGCGCGTTCGGCTATGCCGAAGACGAAGTGCGCGCGATCGTCGAGGAAGCGCGCGCCCGCCAGACCTATGTGATGGCGCACGCGTACACGGCCGACGCGATTGCACGTGTCGTGCGATGGGGCGTGCGCACGATCGAGCACGGCAATCTGGTCGATGCGCCCACGGCGAAGCTGATGGCCGAGATGGGCGCGTATGTCATACCGACGCTCGTCACGTACGAAGCGCTCGCGTCGGAAGGCGCCCAATATGGTCTGGGCGAAGAAAGCGTCGCGAAGATCGCCGATGTGCGCGAGGCGGGACTGCGTTCACTCGAGATCTATCGCGATGCGGGCGTGAAGATCGGCTTCGGCTCCGATCTGCTCGGGCCGTCACAGCGTTTGCAAAGCGAAGAATTCCGCATTCGCGCCGACGTGCTCGGCAATGCGGCGACGCTCGCCTGCGCGACTACGACGGCGGCCGACGTGCTCGGGCTAACCGGCAAGCTCGGACGCATCGCAGCAGGCGCATGGGCCGATCTGATCGTCGTCGACGGCGATCCGCTGCGTGACATCGCGTGTCTGCAGGGGCAAGGCGAGCGGATTCCCCTCGTGATGAAGGGTGGCGTGATCCAGTTCGACGAACTGTGACGGGCCGGCCGGTTTCGACGGCCGCGAGTGTCTACCACGCCTGCAGCCGCGCATCGGCAGCGAGCGGAATCGGTGCAAGCTCCTCCACCAGCAAAGCGATCAATGTCCGCGGCAGAGCGCGCCGCGCGGCCGGTCGGTCGGAAACACCGCGTGAATACCTATCGGTTCGGGTTGTCAGTCTCCGAGAATGGGTACAAGCCAGCCATCCGCGATCTCGCGGCAGCACCCCACGGGAGTTCGTTCACAAGCCCCGCGCTAACGGCCCCGCAGTTCGAATGAGCCCCGCGCGGCATGATCCGCTTCTTCAAGCGCGTCCCGTATCACTTCGGCGCGCGTCTGGTAGTAGATGCCCGCATGTGGCATGCTTGATCGCCCTCACGAACGGCGCCGCGCCCGCGTCCGCTCCAGTTCGCAGATCTGCCGGGACACGGACGGCTGGCTGATGCACAGTTCCCGCCCCGCCTTCGTGAAGCCCGCGGCGTGCATGCGATGGGTGTGAACAGTTTCGACACCCGCTAGTTGTCCAGAAACTGCTGGGCGAGCTCCATGCTGACTCCGCATTCACCAGCGCGATTCGCGCAAACTCGAACATGCAGTCGAAGAACCTCCGCTACATCGTGACGCCCTCGATCGACGACGTCGTCGCCGCGCCTGCTCACTTGGCCGCCGACGCATTTCGGCGCGACGCTGGAATGGGCAATCACGGATTCCAGCGGCAAGCATGTGACGAAGAAGGACGTGATGGCTCGGACCACGCCGTAATCAGCGAGCTCAAGCGTAACCTTCTCGCACAGTTGACTTTTCGGGGAGTTGAGGGCGCCGAAATTGCGCACGCCGTCGTCGACGGTTTTTATGTCGAACCAGCTCGGCTTCTCAATGCCGATGGTGCGCGGGAGCTGGACCGTCACACGTACTACTTCAGTCGCCGCGTATCGCTGCCTGACGCCATGAACGATTCCCGAGGCGACTGGAAATCGACCCGCTTGGTGAACCGAAACGCAGGTAATAGTTCTACCCGCCGTTTTCACGGCGCCTCGTTAAATCGATCTCTGTACACTTCAGGTTGGCGGCCACGCTGCTTAACATGAACAATATTCACACTCGCTGCAGGTTACGGCAGATGCTGAGTATGAGTCCATCATCGAAGAACTGGCAACTTCAGTGGAAAGACCCGAACAGGCGTCGGAGAGCCCCCCGCGCCGCGGCCGTCGCGGGTCTCGTCTTTTCTTTCTTGCTGATTGCAAGCCTTTTGCTGCTGCGGCCTTCTGTCCCGGATAGTCCCTTAGACGCGGGACAGTGGCTCTTGAAAAGTTCGGGTAGGGTCGCCGTTGCGGTCAACCTGCTGCCGTTCACTGGCATTGCCTTTCTCTGGTTCATTGCTGTGCTGCGGGAGCGTCTCGGAGATCGCGAGGATCGCTTCTTTACTACGGTGTTCCTGGGCAGCGGTCTCCTCTTCCTGGGGATGATGTTTGTCGCTGCCGCCTTCGTCGGTGGGATTGTGGCCGCGTATAACATCGGGACCGATCGACTTCCAGGTTCGATCACATTCACCGTCGCGCGAGAGTTTGCATACGAAGCCACGAATCTTTACGCAGTCCGCATGGCCGCAGTTTTCACAATGGCTACCAGTACACTTGCTCTGCTTACTGGCTTCGTTTCGCGCTGGATTGCGTTTATTGGATACGCCGTCGCGGTCGCGTTGCTCTCTGCCGGTCGCACCGTAGATTGGATCGTGCTTCTTTTTCCGATCTGGGTAGTCCTTCTCAGTCTTCACATCCTGGTCGACAATTTCGGCGTACCGCCGAAGGTCAGCGGAGCGACTCTGAGACGAATGGCGACGCTTGATTGAACGCAGGCTCCGGCGTACCTGGTCGCAGCCTGTCGTTTCTGTAAATTTAAGGGTTGCACCGTATTGGCTCCAACGACTGGGATACGTCGCCACATGGCAGCCACCATCGCGTAGCCGCGTGCAGCCGCGTAATGAGGGCCCGGCCGGAATTGCCGGCGCGGCGTGTTCTCCGGGTGGGAATCCGGTGAGCAGTCTTCGTCTCCGCTTCCATGGGCGACCGGACAAAGATGATTGTCGTGATGTCTGGCGGCGTGTCGCCGAGATGCCGGCCAATCCGCATCTTTTGCATACACCTCTCATCTGATACGGGGCAGTAAGTGCATGTCTATGAGCCACGCCGCGTTGCAACGATTATTCTCCGTCGCGACCGCCCATTTGATCCGTCCACCTATTTGCCGACGGCTCCTGCCATCACGCGCCAGCGGTCGCTTTCGAGGACGGTTTGAGCGTCGACACGCCCGAACAGGTCCAGGAGGGGAGCGATAAGGCCCGTCCAGCCCGTCTGGTGACTCGCACCAAGTCCCGCGCCGTTGTCGCCGTGGAAATACTCATAGAACAGGAGGAGGTCACGCCAATGTGGGTCGTCCTGGAACTTAGCCGTCCCGCCGTAGACAGGGCGCCTCCCGTTCGCATCGCGCAGAAACGTACCTGTCAGCCGGCGGACAATCTCTTGCGCCGCCTCGAACAGCGTCATGTGCCGCCCCGACCCGGTCGGGCATTGAACCTTGAACTCATCACCGAAAAAGCCGTAGAGATTCATCAGCGCCCGGATTATCAGCAGATTCACCGGCATCCACACAGGACCGCGCCAGTTTGAGTTCCCTCCGAACATCCCTGTATTCGATTCTGCGGGCAGGTACTGCACCCTGTAATCCAGTCCTCCGATATTGAGTACGTACGGATGCTCGAGATGGTAACGAGATAGCGAACGAATGCCATATGGTCCAAGGAATTCGTTCTCATCAAGCAGATATCCAAGCACGCGCTCGAGTTTCCGCATGTTGAGGATCGACAGGAGCCTGCGTTGGCGATGGCCGATGAAACCTGCATCCGTAGGAGCCACATGGGCGAGCAGCTCAGGGTAGCGCTTTCTGAATTGATCGATCAGTTCCATCAGCTTCGGATGACGCGTGACCGAGTCTGCCTCGAACACCGTCGACGCGCACAGCGGCAGCAGCCCTACCATCGACCTTATCTTGAGGCGCATGGTCCGGCCGTCGGGGAGCCGCATCAGATCGTAGAAAAAGCCGTCCTGCTCATCCCACATCGCATCGGGATGTTCCCCGCGCCGGTCCATCGCATAGGCGATCCACATGAAATGCTGGACGAACCTGAACGCGATCTCCTCGTACATCGGATCGTATTCGGTCAGGATGATTGCAATCTCCAGCATGCATTGGCAATAGAACGCCATCCACGCTGTGCCGTCCGCCTGCTCCAGAGTTCCGCCCGTCGGCAGCTGCGCGCTGCGATCGAATACACCGATGTTGTCCAGCCCCAGAAAGCCGCCTGCGAAGACATTGCGGCCCGATGGGTCCTTGCGATTTACCCACCAGTTGAAATTCAACAGCAGTCCCTGAAACGAACGCTCGAGAAAGCGCGGATCGGGCCGCCCCAGTGCTTTCCCGTACTTGTAGAGCCAGAGAGTGGCAGCAGCATGTACAGGGGGGTTCACATCGCTAAAGTTCCACTCATAGGCCGGAATCTGGCCGCTCGGGTGGACATACAGTGTCCGCAACATCAGCAGCAACTGGTCCTGTGCGAATGTGAAATCGACTAGCGCCAAAGAAATCGTGTGGAAAGCGAGATCCCATGCCGCATACCACGGGTACTCCCACTTGTCCGGCATGGAGATCACGTCCGCATTCAACATGTGGAACCACGCGGTATTACGTACGTCGCGCCGCCCACCTTCGAGCAACGGATGACTACCATGCTCGCGCAGCCACATTTCAAGGTCGAAGTAGTAGTACTGCTTGCTCCACAACATACCGGCCAAAGCCTGACGGTGTACCCGACGCCCGTCTTCCGTCAGCGACTTCGGCGCGATGCGCTCATAGAATTCGTCCGCATCTGCAACCCGCTCCATGAAGGTGTTCTCGAAGCGGTCGAAGGTGTCGCGGTCCCCTTTTACGGCCGTCAGGCGCAGCTTGATCGTTGCGCTGCCCCCGCCGGCCACGTCGCACACGTAATGGGCTGCCGCCTTGGTTCCCGTCCTGGCGGGATTGACGGCTTCGCGCCGCCCTGCAATGACGTAATCATGGAATGCATCCTTCACATACGGCGACACGTTCGGTTGATTCCACAGACGCTCTGCGTTGCTTTCGTTTTCCGTGAAGAGTAGTTCCGTGACGCCTTCGCAATAGAGCCAGTAGTCGCCCAGTTCGTGATGTGTCGCGCGAATGACGCCTTGACCCGCCTCGCACAATGATGGCCTGCAATCGTCGTGGCCCCACGACCAGGTATTGCGAAACCATAGCGTTGGCAGGACTCGCAGCCGCGCCCTGTCCCGTGCGCGGTTATGCACCGAAATGCGCACGAAGATGTCTTCCGGACCCGCCTTGGCGTATTCGACGAACACGTCGAAATACCGATCGTCATCAAAGACGCCAGTATCGAGCAGTTCATATTCGAGTTCGTCCCGCGAGCGCTTCCGGTTGGTTTCGACCAGGCTCCGGTACGGATATTCGCGTTGCGGATACTTGTACAGATACTTCATGTACGAGTGTGTGGGGGTGCTGTCGACGTAGAAGTAATACTCCTTCACGTCCTCGCCATGATTGCCCTCGCTATTGGTGAGGCCGAAGAGGCGCTCCTTCAATATTGGGTCGCACTCATTCCATAGGGCAAGTGCGAAGCACAGCCGCTGCTGGTCGTCGCAGAATCCGCCGAGTCCATCTTCTCCCCATCGATAGGCCCGGGAGCGTGAATGATCATGGGTGAAATAGCCCCAGGCATCCCCGTTTTGGCTGTAGTCCTCGCGGACCGTTCCCCACTGGCGCTCGCTTAGGTACGGACCCCACTTCTTCCACGGTACTTGCGCCACGCGGGCGTCGTGCAAGCGCCCTTCTTCCACTCCATCGGCCATTACAGGACACATGCTCTGCCTCCGTAACGGCGGATGAACTCGGGTTCAATATGCACAAGACGCATGGCAGACGTAAGGACGCCCATGACCCCATCCTGTCCGCGTGCCCGGTTTGCGGCTTAAAACCGGTGACGCAGGCCGATAGTCGCTTCCACCTGGTTGTTCGTTGATGACGGTGCGCTCACGCCGTTAATCCAGGCGACCCCGAGTGGGGAGTCGCTGCTCGCACTAAGTCCTTGCCAGGTTCCCTGTATGTACACGTCCGTGCGCCGCGAGAAAATGTAGTCGGCCATCGCGCTCACCTGGTTCCAGTGCGGGCTGCCGCTGCCTGCGTTACCGCCCGCGCGCGAATAGGTATAGGCAGCCGAGAGTTCAACGG